>USFL01000108.1 GCA_900553905.1 uncultured Eubacteriales bacterium
AGTGCGAGGGCAAGTGCGTGCGCGGCATCAAGGGCGAGCCGGTGGGCATCGGCCGTCTGGAGCGCTTTGTGGCGGACTGGCACCGTGCGCAGAAAACCGCTCCCGCGGCAAAGCCCGCGCCCAACGGGCACAAGGTTGCCGTGATCGGCGCTGGCCCCAGCGGACTGACCTGCGCGGGCGATCTGGCCAAGCTGGGCTATGCCGTAACCATTTTTGAGGCGCTGCACCTGCCGGGCGGCGTGCTGAGCTACGGTATCCCCGAATTCCGTCTGCCCAAGCAGATCGTGCAGGAGGAAATCGACGGCCTGCGCGCGCTGGGCGTGGAGATCGAATGCAACACCGTCGTGGGCAAGACGCTGACCGTTGACGAGCTGTTCGAGATGGGCTACGAGGCGCTCTTCATCGGCAGCGGCGCGGGCCTGCCCCGCTTCATGGGCATCCCCGGCGAAAGCCTCAAGGGCGTGTATTCGGCCAACGAATACCTGACCCGCATCAACCTGATGAAAGCCTACCTGCCGGAAAGCGCCACTCCCATCAAGCATTCCCGCCGCGTGGCAGTGGTGGGCGGCGGCAACGTAGCCATGGACGCGGCGCGCTGCGCCAAGCGTCTGGGCGCGGAGGAAGTGTTCATCGTCTACCGCCGCGGACTGGAGGAGATGCCCGCCCGCCGCGAGGAGGTCGAGCACGCGCAGGAGGAGGGCATCATCTTCCACACCCTGTGCAATCCCGTGGAGGTGCTGGGCGATGAAAACGGCAACGTATGCGGCATGCGCTGCGTGCGCATGACTCTGGGCGAACCGGATGAAAGCGGCCGCCGCCGTCCCATCGTCCAGGAGGGAAGCGACTTTGTGCTGGATGTGGACACGATGATCATGTCCATCGGCACCAGCCCCAATCCGCTCATCCGCTCCACCACGCCGGGGCTGGAAGCCGACCGCCGCGGCTGCCTCATCGTGCGGGGCGAAAGCGGCCTGACCACGCGCGAAGGCGTGTACGCGGGCGGCGACGCCGTGACCGGCGCGGCCACCGTAATTCTGGCCATGGGCGCGGGCAAGAACGCCGCGCAGGCCATTGACGAGTATATCCGTCGGAAGGGCTGATATCAAAAACAGACGGCCCGGCGCTTTCAGAGAGGGAGCGCCGGGCCGTCTGTTGTTTAATGCACGCGCTGCATATCGCTTACGGCGCAGTAGCCAAATCCGATGGCGTCCAGGCTGTCGTCGCTGACCACGCGGGTTTCCGTGCGATAGCACCAGCCCGGCTCCAGGCGGTACGCCTCGCGTCCCACCCAGCAGGGGCGCAGGTCCGTCAGCACCTCGTAGCTGGGATAATGGACGATGTCGCCATACAGCGTATTTTTCTCCACGGCCTCGTCCAAAGTGCTCATGGGCCAGAAAGCGTTTGCGGCCCAGAGCTGAAGCGTCTCCTGCCAGGTGCGCTGCGGCAGGGCCATCGGCTCCGCCTCCTCCACCACGGGCATACCTTCCACCGCCAGAGCGGCCAAAGTGCCGTCGTCGCGCACCACGCAGGCAAAGCCTGATTTTGCGCCGTAGCGGTCGCCGCCGTCCTCCCAATAATACTGATCCATCACGGGCAGCCCCAGCAGCTCATAGCAGCCTCGGATAAGCGTTTTGTCATCCGCGCCGCCGTTGCGCGCATGTTCCTGCTCAATCAGGCTGTAAAGCTCCGGCGCACAGCTGTTGCCGGTCAGGCTGAAAGTGCCGGCCAGCTGCTCCGGGACGGTATTTCGCCTTGCGTAGAGGAAGTCCTCGCTGATCTCTGCGCCCAGCCGCTCCATCAACTCGCGCGCACGCGCCACCGACGCCTCCATTTCCCGCTGATTGGGATGCCCGGCCAGGTCCCGCGCAAACCGCTCATACACGCTAAAGTTGCAATCCTCGCCGTCCCGGCTGAAGGAAACGTGCCGGTTCAGCGA
Source organism: uncultured Eubacteriales bacterium (assembly GCA_900553905.1). Taxonomy (GTDB): domain Bacteria; phylum Bacillota; class Clostridia; order Christensenellales; family Aristaeellaceae; genus Limiplasma; species Limiplasma pullistercoris. The sequence continues at coordinate 1,937 of USFL01000108.1, forward strand.
ATCGCCATTGAAGTACTGTGCAAGCTTTCCGCCCTTCACGCTCTGCCCGGCCGCCTCGATGGCCGCGGATAGATCGCCCTTTGTCACCTCCTGATAGCGTACCGTCAGCATGGACTGCTGCTGCGCCGTAAAAGGCTCTGGAACGGGGCAGTCCACCATGAGGCGGATATGCCCCGCGCTCTCCGGCAAAACGATCTCGCCCACCAGCCGTCCATTGATTTCCTGCACGTCGGATACGTCCACTTCCTCCGGGCTGCACAACCGCCATTCGTCCTGCGCAAGCGCCGTACCGCCCCAAATCAGACAAAGGGCCAGCAGGATGGCTATCGTGTGTTTCCAATGCTTCATGGCTGTTCTTTCCTCCCCTGTTCATTGCGGAGCGGCAAACGCAAACGTTACCGTGCTCTGCTCATTTTCCCCGCCGTAGAGATGACTTTGAATCAAAAGCGTCGCTTCCATCATGCCGTCGTTTTCCTTGAACGGCGCTTCTCCCAATAGGGCAAGCTCTGCCTCAAAGCTGAACGTTTCGCCCTGATCCTGCGGCACCCAGTCCACGCTAACCGGCAAGCGCGTATCCCCGATCTGCAATACCGCACCGGAAACCACCAGCATCTCTTTGCCTTCGGGCAACCATTCGTCGAAGGAGAGCACCTTACCCTGCCACCATATCCGGTCAAAATGCTCGCCATCCGTCCCAATATCCGTTTCGCTGAGCAGACGGTATGCATCCGGTTCCCTGGGTTCAATGTGCGCGCAGACGGCTAGCCGTGCGCCATCCATGTAGATGTCGCGCACCGTAACGGACAGGCGTTCGCTTTCGCACCGCTGCCATGCAATGGGCGCTACGCCCGCTTCAGCCTGCTCGGCGGACATGCCGCCGGCAACCCGTTCCGTCAGGAAATACAGGATGCCCAGCCGCTCCAGCGCAAATGCCGTTACGCACAGCAGTACAGCAATCAGCGCCACGACAACTGCCGTCCGCATCCTGAGCCGCCGCGGCTTTGGCGCAGGCTGAGCCCGCAGCGCCGCCAGCATGCAGTCAAATCTTCTGTGAAACCTGTCCGGCGTAGGTTCAAAAGCGTTGTCCAGATGATCCAGCAGCCCGTTTTCCCATGCCTTCATTCCTTCATAGCCTCCCATTCCGCGCGAAGACGTATCCTTGCATGATGTAGCCGGGATTTTACCGTACCCTGCGGTATGCGCAGGATCTGCGCCACCTCGGCTACTGAAAACCCTTCCAGATAATGAAGTAGCAGCGGCACTTTCAGCTTTTCCGGCACAGCGGACAAAGCCTGCTTGAGCCTGTCGTCCGGCGGTTCAAGCGTCGGCGCAGGCTGCTCCACTTCGTCCACGAGCACCACGCGCCGCCGCTTTCGCCCGATGGTATGGCACTCATTGATGACAATGCGCATCAGCCATGGCCGGAAGTAATCTGCCTCCACCCTGCCGCGCCGAGCCCAGGCGCGTGCCAGCGCCTCCTGCACGGCGTCGGCGCAATCCTCCGGGGATTTCAGCAGGCTGCGGCTTACACGGTAAAGCGCCCGCTCCATCGCCTCCACTTCATCCATAAAGGTCTCCTCGTCCATCATCGCTTGCACCTTCTTTTTTCGGGCTGTTGCAACATGCCTTACACCTTGATAACGCGCCCGGAGGCCATTTGGTTCACAAATTTCAAAAAAAAGGCGCCTCCCAAACGGGAAGCGCCTTGAACGTGCTGAAATCAGCGGGTGAGCAGCGTGGTCTCGGTTTCCTTGTCGAAGAAGTGCAGGTGGTTGACGTCGAACGCAATCTGCACCTTCTGGCCGGCACGGCTGGTGGTGCGGGGATTGACGCGGGCGATGATGTTCTCGTCCTTGCCGCTGGTGGACAGGTATAGATAGGTCTCGGAGCCCATGAGCTCGGTCACTTCGACGTTGCAATCCACCACCGCGTTGGGAGCGGCCTGGATGAACACATCCTCGTCGTGGATGTTTTCAGGACGGATGCCCATGTAGACTTCCTTGCCGATGTAGTCCTCATCCGCGAACTTGGCCAGCTTGCTGGGCGGGATGATGATCTTGTTGTCGCCAAAGACGGCGGCCACGTCGTTGCCTTCCTTGACCAGCTTGACGGTGAAGAAGTTCATCTGCGGGCTGCCGATGAAGCCGGCCACGAACAGGTTGGCGGGATAGTCGTACAGGTTCTGGGGCGTATCAACCTGCTGCACGAAGCCGTCCTTCATAACCACGATGCGGGACGCCATGGTCATGGCCTCGGTCTGGTCGTGGGTCACGTAGATGAAGGTGGTCTGCAGGCGCTGATGCAGCTTGGTGATCTCGGTGCGCATGGCCACGCGCAGCTTGGCGTCCAGGTTGGACAGCGGTTCGTCAAAGAGGAACACCTTCGGCTCGCGGACGATGGCACGGCCCAGAGCGACGCGCTGGCGCTGGCCGCCGGACAGAGCCTTGGGCTTGCGGTTGAGCAGGTGAGAAATATCGAGGATCTTGGCGGCTTCTTCCACGCGCTGCTTGATCTCCGCCTTGGGGGTCTTGCGCAGCTTGAGGCCGAAGGCCATGTTGTCAAACACGGTCATGTGGGGATACAGGGCGTAGTTCTGGAACACCATGGCGATGTCGCGGTCCTTGGGAGCCACGTCGTTGACCAGACGGTCGCCGATGTAAAGCTCGCCGCTGGAGATTTCCTCCAGGCCGGCAACCATGCGCAGCGTGGTGGATTTACCGCAGCCGGAAGGCCCAACCAGCACGATAAATTCCTTGTCCTCAATGTCCAGGCAGAAATCGCTGACAGCGGTCACATTGCCGGAATAAACCTTATAGATGTGATTGAGCGATACGCTTGCCATTCTCAAGCAGCCTCCTTTTTCTGAATGCTGGCAGTCCATCATTCCAGACCATGGAACAGCCACATTTCAATGTATGTATTATATCGGAATCCACAGAAAAAAGGAATCGGCTGAATCCACTAAGATTTTTGAGGGCATTTGTACATGATGTACACGGCGGACAAATTTATACCACATCCTTGCACGTTCTGCTCATTCGTCGCGCAAGGCATCCACGGGTTTCATGCGCGAGGCACGTGAAGCAGGCGACACGCCAAAAACCAGGCCGACCGCCAGCGCCGCCAGAAAGACCGCCGCGCAGTCTCCCAACCGGATTACGGGCGTAAGCCCGATGCTCCGCCCCGCCGTTTCGATCAGGCCGATGCCGATGACCAGGCCCATGCATCCCCCCACCAGCGCATAGACCAGCGCTTCCAGCAAAAACAGCAGGCAGATTTGTCCCTCGGTGGTCCCAAGGGATTTCATGATGCCGATCTCCCGCCTGCGCTCCCGCACGCTCACCAGCAGGATGTTCATCACCCCGATGCCGCCCACCAGAATGCAGATCGCAGCGACCCATTTGAGCACGTCCACAAAGATGCTCATCACGCTGTTGGCCGCCTCGATCTGCACCTGCATGGTGACCGCCTCCACGCTCATGTCCCGCTTGACGCGCATCACGTCCTGCGCCATCGCGGCTACCGCCTGCGGCGTAACGCCCTCCGGCACGCTCAGGATAATCTCATGCACGCTCTGTCCCATCCATTCGCAGAAAACAGCGATGGGCAAAAACACCGCGCCGGACGCATCCACCTGCGACAGCTCGTTGCCCTGCGCAATGATGCCGCGCACCCACAGCGGCACGCCCGACACGCTGATCAAATCTCCGGGCTCCACCGCCAGCTTCTCCGCCAGCGCCGTCCCCAGCAGCACGCTTCGTGCACCCGCCTGCCATTCAGCCGCGTACAGATCGCGTCCCTCAAGCACGCAGGTGCCCATCATGTCCATGTATTCGCGGGAACATCCTACCAGCACGCAGCTTTCCTCGTGCCGTCCCGCGCGCGCCGTGGCCGGCGCGTATACCTGCTCGGTCGC
>USFL01000109.1 GCA_900553905.1 uncultured Eubacteriales bacterium
GTGAACGCCGCGACCTCCGTGGGCGCAAAGCCCTGCAACGCCAGCTCCAGCATGCCGGGGGCGTTGTCCAGACGGTTGACGCAGAACACCGCCACCTCGCTCTCCGCGCGGTTCCACACGGCCAGCACATCCACCACGGGCGCCTGCGCGCTCACGGGCGCGGCGTAGCACGCCGGGGCGCCGGCCACCTCCAGCACCGTGCCGCGCGCGTGGCGGGCCAGCAGCCGGAAGGGATAGTAGATGGTCTGCTTCCACATCTCCCCGCCGCGGCGGGTCGTGATGCAGGAGCTGATGTTGGCGATGAGCGACTGGCAGCCGATCCTGACGATGTCGGCGTTGCGCACCATGGTCATGAGCATCGAGGCGAAGAGCAGCGCGTCCTCCAGGGTGTAGATCTGCTCGCTGATGGCCGGGGCGACCTGCCAGGGCCGCTGGTCCACCTCCTGGGTCACGCTCTCCGGCGGCTCGGCCCATACGCCCCACTCGTCCACGCTGATGTACATGGCCTTGTCGGATCGCTTGAGCGCCCTGGTCACGGTGATGGCCGAGCGGATCGCGGCGATATAGTTTTCAAAATCCGCCGACTGCGCCAGAAACGCCGCCGTGCCCTGCTGCTGCCCGCCGTAGTACTGGTGCAGGGACAGGTACCAAGGCATGTGGCCTCACTCCATACATCGTCATCGCCGTCCCCGGAGGGGCTGCGCCGGGAAGCGGTGTGGGGGGAGAAACCTCCGGCTCCCGAAGGCGCCAAAAATACGAAGCAAGCGGCGGGCGCGGCCTGCGCCCGCCGCGGCGGCGCCGGTCCGCGGGGGGACCCTCCCCCGCGGACCGTGCGCGCACGGGTTCAGTTGTAGCGGGCGACGATCTCGTCAGCGGCGGCCTGCGCGTTGGCAAGCGCGTCCTCCACGGAGATGTCCTCAAAGGGGATGGAGGACATCAGCGGCAGGATGACGTCGTTGAGGATCTCGTTGGCGCCGGCGAAGCTGGAATCCACGATGAAGTCGGAGGGCAGGGAGGGATCGGCGGAGGAGGTCACGACGAGCTTTTCGTTGCTCTTGTAGGATTCCTTCTCCTGCACGCTGAAGGCGTAGCTGGGGAAGCCGTTCTCCAGCGACCAGGTCAGCGCGGGGGAGTTGCCCTCGGCGTCCTCGGTGTTCCGCCACTCGATGAAGCGGTAGGCGGCGAGCTGCTCCTCCCCGGAGACGACGTTGGCGATGGCAAAGCCGATCACCTCCACCGAGTTCATGGGGCCGGCCATGCCTTCGGGCACCAGGGCGATGCCGTAGTTGATGCCGTTTATGTCAAGCCCGCCGGTGGTCCAGGGGCCGGCGACGGTCATGCGCAGCTGGCCCGCGGTGAAGGTGGGGTCGGTGTCGGCGTCGATGGGGTTGTAGCCGGCGTCGATCGTGTCCTTGTACATGTTGAGGAATGCGGCGTAGCCCTCGTTGCCGGCGAAGTTGGCCTTCCAGGCGCCGTCCTCGTTGGTCACGGCCAGGCCGCCGAAGCGCTGGATGATATGGGCGATCTGGTAGGCGTAGTTGTAGGAGATGCCGGAGCCGTAGACGTTGCTGTCCTCGTTGGTGAGGGTCTTGGCATATTCAAACCATTCGTCCCAGTTCTTTTCGGCCAGCGCCACCGGCGCGTGCTACTGTATCGGGCTGCTGTGCGCCCCCGCCGGAGCGGACCTGCTCGACCCCAACGCCTGGCGCAAGCTGCGCCAGCCCGCGCTGCGCACCGACGAGCGGGCGGGCCTCTACGGGCCGGGCCACAACTCCTTCTTCCGCGACGACGCGGGCAACACCCTCATGGCCTACCACGCCCGCCAGTACGACGAGATCACCGGCGACCCGCTCTACGATCCCAACCGCCGCTGCTACCTCATGAAGGTCACCTGGCAGGACGACCGCCCCTGCTTCTCCTACGAAAACAACCTGCGCTTCGAGTGAGCGCAGGGCGGCGCAAAGCCCGCGGGGAACCAGCCGCGGGCCTGGGAGCGCCGCGCCTTACGACCTCAACAGGGGGCTGCTTGCGCAAGGAAGCAGCCCCTCGGCTTGCCGAAAAAGTCCGGCCCCGCCCATAGCCGCCTACGGCAGCACCAGCACCTTGGTGCGCCAGGGCAGATGCGTCCACAGCCAGTAGGCGTTGATGGTATACTCGTCATCCGTGCGCCAGTCCACGCGCACGCAGCCCTCCGAGGCGCGCTGGCCCAGCTGGGCGCTCTGGTCCGAAAAATCCGCCATGCCGTCCGCGCGCTCCTGATAGCCCACCTGATGCAGCAGGTTGCCCCCGTCGATGCGGATGGGATAGTCGCACTGGTAGCCGCCGCTGTCGAAGCTCACCAGGCGGTCGGTGGTGAGAAAGGCGCCGGCGCGCGTTTCCCGGAACGCCTTGTCCGCAGCCTTGAGCCCGGTGCTCACGCGCGCGCGGCCCACGGGCTTCCCCGCCTCGTAGACGGTCAGGGTCTGCGCCGTCTTGTCGATGACCACGCCGTAGCGCGTGCCTGGCAGCACCATCTTGAGCTTCCTGGTGGGCACGTACCCTTCGACGAATGCGCCGTCCTCATGCCGCCAGGCGCGCACGAGCGTATAGCGCGCGCCGGTCTCCACCACCTCCACGGCCTGCGACTGGCCGTGCACCTGCCCCACGACGCCGCTGTCCGGGTCCGGGGCGAGGTAGAGGCACTGATGGTCCTCCGCCTCGATATCCACCACGGCGACGGGGGCCAGCATGGCCTGCCACAGGCTTTCGTCGTCGCGCAGGTCGGGCAGCAGCGGGCCGGTGGGGCCAAGCGCCGGCGCCGGTTCGCGCCCGTTGCGGATCTCCAGCGGAAAGACGATGGCGTCCTCCTCCCGCCCTTCCAGACAGGCGCGCATCCAGTAGCGGCCCTCAGGCGCCTTGCGGCCGTCGGCTTCCCCGTTCCACGCGATGCGGAAGCGCCCGCTGCCCTCCAGCTTTTTGCGGATGGAGGCGAAGCGCTGCGTCAGGCCCTCGTCCGCGTAGCATTCCAGACGGACCACGCCCGCGCCCGTAACCGCGCAGTCCACGAACCAGGGCTCGCTCCGCCGGTGATAGAGGGTTTCGCCGCTGGGCAGCGCGTAGATCAGCGCGGCGGCGGGGCGCTCCACCGTGACGAAGGCCTGCGCCGCCTCGCGCCGTCCGTCCTCGCCCGCCAGGCGGAGGAGCAGATGGTAGCGCCCCGCGCGCAGCGGCATGCCGCCGTAGGAGGTCGCGTCCCACACAAGCGTGTTGCGGCCCGCCTCCACGGGCAGGTCCTCGCACAGCGGAAGCTGCGGTCCCGCTTCGTTCCAGATCAGAAGGGTCAGCCGCCCCGGCCGGGGCGCGTCCACGGCGACCTCCGCCGGCTGATAGGGGCGCACGGCGTCCGGCAGCACAACGGACAGCCCCTGCGCCTTTGCAGCCGCGCACAGCATCAGACAGGCCAGCAGCGTGGCCGCGCACAGCGTTTTCTTTCCCATAGACATCCTCCGTTCTTTGGTATCTGCTCATTCAGATAGACGTTTTGGGGGGCCGTTCGGTTTTTCCGGACGGTATTTTTTGCGGGAAGGCGGCCGCACGCTGGGCGGCATGACCGGACGTATAGTTTTTTTCCCCATGGGAAACCCTTCCTCACGGAGCGATGCTTGTGGGGAGGGGTTTGAATGCGGCGGGGACCCAATCGGACGGAGCTGGCGCTGCAGCTGATCGCGGCGCTTGCGACGTTTGCGCTGTTTTTCATGCTTGCGCGGGCCGATGCGGCCGTGGTGGCCTGGGGCGACAAGGGCGACCAGGTCGCTCTGGTTCAGCAGAAGCTCAAGCAGTACGGCTATTTCAGCGGCGCGGTGGACGGCGTGTTCGGCAAGCAGACCTATGACGCGGTGGTCTGGTTTCAGCGCAAAAACGGCCTGAAGGTGGATGGTGTGGTGGGGGAGAGCACCGCCGCGGCGCTGGGCGTGACCCTCACGGGCAGCGTATCCGCCGCGGGGTATAACGAAAGCGAGACCTATCTGCTGGGGCGGCTGGTGCACGGCGAGGCGCGCGGCGAGCCCTATGTGGGCAAGGTGGCGGTGGCGGCCGTGGTGCTCAACCGGGTAAAGAGCCCCTCCTTTCCCAATACCATCAGCGGGGTGATCTACCAGTCCGGCGCGTTTGACGCGGTGGCCGACGGCCAGATCAACCTCACCCCCGACGAGGACAGCTTGCGCGCCGCCCGCGACGCGCTCAACGGCTGGGACCCCACCGGCGGCTGCCTCTACTACTACAATCCCGCAACCGCCACCAACGGGTGGATCTGGTCGCGCACGGTGCAGCTGAGCATCGGCAAGCACAACTTTGCCATTTGACCGGGAGGCGCGCATGCGGCTGAAGCATCATATCCTCTTGTATACCTTTTTGAGCGTGGCGGTGCTGCTGTCCATCTACCTTGTGCTGGATTACGGCATCCAGGCGCAGCGCAGCGCCCAGGCCCTGGAGGACGCCTATGCCCAGCGCGTCCTGGAGACGCAGGAGCACCTGCAGGCCATCGGCCTCAAGCTGGGGAAAGCGCCCGTAGCCGCGGACGCGCGCACCCAGGTGGAGCTGCTCGCGGGCATCAGCCGCCAGGCCGACAGCGTGGTGAGCGGCCTGTCCGCCCTGCCGCTGAGCCACATCGCCATGAGCGATACGCTGAAATTCTGCAACCAGCTGTCGGAATACGCCATGGTGCTGGCGCTGTCGGTAGCCGCGGGCCAGCCCCTGACCGAGCAGGAGACGGCGGAGCTTGTCAGCCTGGAAAGCCAATGCGCGCTGCTGACGGGGCAGTTCGCCACCGCGCGGGAAACCATGGTGGCCGAAAGCCTGCGCCTGACCGCCCGGCCGGGCGTGTTCTATGCCGAGGCGCAGGCGGCCCGGCGGCCGCTGGAGCAGGTGGCCGACCCGGACAACGGCATGGACTATCCCAGCATGATCTACGACGGCGCGTTTTCCGACGCGCGGCACTATGGCTCGCCCAAGGCGCTTGGCGAGGGACGGATCGATCAGCGTCAGGCCATGGAGGCCGCCAGGGCCTTCGTGGGGGAGGAGCGGGTCCGGAGCGTGGAGGCGGCCCCCGACAGCGGGGGCGCGCTGGCCAGCTACGGCGTGAAGCTGACGCTCAACGACGGCGTGGTGCTCAACGCCGAGGTGACCCGCCAGGGCGGGAAGATGCTGTGGATGGTGCCGGAGCATGCCGCCTTTGAACCGGGATGGACGCTGGAGGAATGCGCCGAGGCGGCGCGGGACTTCCTGCTCGATCGCGGCTACGGCGAGATGGAAGCCAACCACTACCAGGTCTACGACGGCCTGGCGGTGATCAACTTCGTGGCCGTGCAGGACGGTGTGCTCCTCTACCCCGACCTGGTCAAGGTGCAGGTGCGCATGGATACGGGCGAGGTCGTGGGCCTGGAGGCCAACAACTACCTGATGAACCATACGGAGCGCACCGGCCTTTCGCCCGCGCTGTCCGGGGAGCAGGCGCTGGAAAAGGCCAGCTCCCGGCTGGAGGCCGGTCAGGCGCGCCTGTGCGTGATTCCCTACCGCGAGGGGGAGCGCCTGTGCTACGAGGTGCCGGGCCGCTACGAGGGACGGGAGTACCGCGTGTATATCGATGCGATCACGGGCGAGGAGGCGGAGGTCCTGATGATGGTGGACAGCGTCGGGGGGCGCATGGCGGCCTGACAGCCGATTTGCCGGCAGGGCGCAGGCCCCGGTGCAAACGGCGGCGGGCCTGCCGGCGTCCGCCGCGCAGCAGCCGGATGACGGCTCCATCCTTTGACGGCGCGCCAGCTATGGGCGCGCCGCAGCTTGTCGAAAAAGTCCGCCTGCGGCGGCCTTTT
>USFL01000110.1 GCA_900553905.1 uncultured Eubacteriales bacterium
GATGAGGGTTTCATCCACCTTCAAGAAGTACAGCGCCGTGCACGCGCGAAACGGCATGAGCGCGGATGAGGTGGCCCGCTCCATGCTCAACCAGGCCGGCTGTGGAGAGGTGAGCATACGCAGCGTTTCCGGCAATCTGACGGACCACTATGACCCGCGAAACAACACCTTGCGCTTGAGCGACGGCGTGTATGGCTCCACCAGCGTGGCCGCCATCGGCGTGGCGGCGCATGAATGCGGGCACGCCATGCAGCAGCATGAGGGCTATGCGCCTCTCAAGCTGCGCAGCGCGCTGGTGCCGGTGGTCAATCTGGGCAGCAACCTGTATTTCCCCATCTTCCTGCTGGGCCTCGTGTTCAGCTGGGAACCGCTGCTCTATGTGGGTATCGCCTGCTTTGCGCTCACGCTGGTGTTTACGCTGGTTACGCTGCCGGTGGAGTTCAATGCCAGCGGCCGTGCCCTTAGCGTGCTGGAAGAGCAGGGCTATTTGAGCCGGGACGAGATGGACGGTGCGCGCGCGGTGCTCAATGCCGCGGCCTTGACCTATGTGGCGGCCGCCATCAGCAGCCTTTTGCAGCTGGTGCGCCTGCTCATCATCGCACGCGACCGCAGGGATTGACCGAAGGAAAAAAGGAGGGCCACAGCCGTGGGAGAAACGTTTCGGGTCTCCGTGCGCGAGCTGGTGGCCTTTTCCTGTTTTCCGCCGGATATCACCCCTGCGGAGGATGCGGAGCGCATGCTGGCCGGCGGACGGGCGCACCGGGCGCGGCAGGCCGAAGCAGAGGGTGAAAGCGAAAAGGTCATCCGCCATGCTTTTTTGTGCCTGGGCGCGGAAGTAACGGTCTATGGGCGCATGGACCTGTTTGAGGACGGCGACGTGCCCCTTGTGGAGGAGATCAAGCTGAGCGCCCAGGCGCGCCCGGAGCCGCTGCCGGAACACCGGGCCCAGGCGCTGTGCTACGGCGCGATGCTTACGCAGGAAAAGCCCTGCGGGCAGGTGCGGCTGTGCGTCTGTTATGTGAACGAGGCGGGGGAGCCGCTCTCCCGCCATGAGGAAACGCTGGGCCGGGACGAGCTGGACGCCGCCCTCAAGGGGCTGCTGGAGCCATGGACGGCCTTCGCCCTGCGCGAAAGCGCGCGCCGCCGCGAGCGGGACGAGAGCCTGCGGGCACTCGCCTTTCCCTATGAAGCCTACCGCAAGGGCCAGCGCGAGCTGGCCGTGCAGGTATACACCGCCATCCGGCGCAAAAAGCGGCTGTTCGCCAGCCTGCCCACCGGTACGGGCAAGAGCGTGGCGGTGTTGTATCCCGCGCTGAAGGCTCTGGGGGAGGGAATCACCGGCAAGGCGCTGTACTTGACGGCGCGAAACACCGCCCGTCAGAGCCCTGTTCACGCGCTGGAACGCATGTACGGCCAGGGCATGCGGGCCCGCTGCACGGTGCTCACCGCCAAGGAAAAGCTCTGCCCCGCCCCGACGCGGTGCCACCCGGACTTCTGCCCCCGCGCCAGGGGGCATTACCTGCGTCAGGGGCAGGCGGTGGACGAGTTGCTGACCTGCCGGGATGCGGTATGGACGGACGAGCGCATCATCCGGGCGGCGGAGCGGCACAGCGTATGCCCCTTTGAACTGGCCCTCGCGCTGGTGGAGCTGGCGGATGTGGTGCTGATGGACCTCAACTACGCCTTTGACCCCTTTGCGCAGGTCAAGCGGCTGTTTCAGCGGCGAAGGGACCTGACCCTTCTGGTGGACGAGGCGCATCACGCTGTGGAACGTGTGCGCGACAGCCTGTCCGGCGCGCTGGACAGCCGGGAACTGGCCCGTCTGCGCGCGGAGCATGGTAAGCGCGCGGGCCGCAAAACACCATACTACCGCGCGCTGACGGCGCTGATTCGGGCGTTGCGCGCGCTGGGGGAGGGAGAAGCCGGCCCCTTTGAGTGCGAGCTGGACGCGCTGCCGGAAGATATCGTACAGGCAGCGAATGAAGCGCTGGCGCAAGGCCTGGCCCTCATGGCGCGGGGCGGGGGCGCGGAAGCGATGGACGCGACGCGCATGCTCATGGCCTTTCGCTACGCGACGGAGCATCTGGATGAGGACTACGCCGTGCTGCTGGAAGGCCGGGGACGGGAACGGACGCTCGCGCTGTACTGCCTGCTGCCCGGCAAGGAGATCGCACGCGTGACGCGTGGGGTGCGGGGCGCGGTTTTCTTCTCGGCCACGCTGACGCCTCTGCCCGCCATGAAGCGGCTGCTGGGCGGCGAGGAGGAGGACGCGTGCTTTGCGCTGCCTTCGCCGTTTGACCCACGCAACCTGATGGTGGTGCGCAGGCGCGTCAATACCGCCTACGACCGACGGGAGGGTACTGCGGCGCAGATCGCCGGGGCGCTGTGCGAGCTGGTGGCCGCCCGCCCGGGTAGCTACATCGCCTATTTTCCCAGCTATGCCTATCTGTCGCTGGTGCTGGACTGCCTGAAGAAAATGGAAAACCTGCCGCCGTTGCTGGTGCAGCGCCGCGATATGCAGGGAGATGAACAGACCGCCTTTCTTAGCGCCTTCGAAAAGGAAAAAGGCCCCAAGCTGGGCCTGTGTGTGCTGGGAGGGCTGTTCAGCGAGGGCATCGACCTGCCCGGCGAACGGCTGATCGGCGCGGCGGTGATCGGCATGGGGCTGCCCGTGCCCAGCGCGCGGCTGTCCGCTGTACGCGCCTGCTATCAGCGGCATTTTGGCGACGGGTTCGCCTATGCCTGCCGTATTCCGGGCATGCATAAGGTGCTCCAGGCCGCGGGGCGCGTCGTCCGCTCCGAAAGCGACAGGGGCATCGTGCTGCTGCTGGATGGACGCTACTATGATCCCGCGTATACGGCGCTGCTGCCCGCAAGCTGGCAGCTATGGGATGAGGACATCGCCCCGGCCGTGCGAAGATTGGAGGAACCGACATGCGAAGAAGGGGGACAAGGATGATCGCCCTTGCGCTGACACTGCTGCTGCCCCTGGGCGCTGGCGGCTGCGCCCCGCAAAGGGAAGGGAGCGCCGGCCTTTTGTACCGCGTGACCGGTGGAAAAAGCGAGCTGTATCTGCTGGGCAGCATCCATGTGGGCAGCGAGGAGATGTACCCCATGGGGCAGCACATTCTGGATGCGCTGGAAGCCGCGGATGTGCTGGCCTTTGAGTGCGACACCCAAAGCGCGCAGGCACAGGCCGCCTATCGGGAGCTGATGTGCTGTCCGGAGGGCGAAAGCCTGGAGAGCCTTGTGAGCGCGGACACCTACGCGCTGGTGGTCCGTGCGGCGCAGCAGGCGGGCTACCGAATGGACAGCCTGGACGCGCTTAAACCATGGGCCGTGATGAGCATGCTCAACACCGGCGCGGTGACCGCCACGCTGGGGGCGAAGGGAAGCAAAGCGTCCGTCTCGCTTGGCGTGGAGGAGCAGGTGCGCAAGCTGGGCGGCAATAAGCCTCAGGCCTGGCTCGAGGACACGCGCGCCGAACTGGAGGTGCTGGACGGATTGAGCCCTGCGCTCCAGGAATCCCTGCTATGCTCCACCTGCCGTGTGCTTCTGGAGCCGGAGAGCGCCACCGGCATGGATGCATCCATCGACCTATGGCCCGACTGGTGGCGCGCGGGCGACGTGGAGGCCTTTGCATCCGCCTACCTGGACGGCATGGCCGCCGAACCCGATCAGGCCCTGGCCAGGGAATATCACGCCGCGCTGGTGACCGACCGCAACGCGCGCATGGCCCGCCGGATGGCCGAATGGCTGGAGACGGGGGAGACGCATTTTGTGACCCTGGGCCTTTTGCACCTGGTGCTTGACGGAGACAGCGTCTTGACCTGCCTTGAGGAGATGGGATATACCGTGGAGCGCGTCCTGCCAAAAGAAGTTTGAAAGCCAAAACGTTTTCCGCACGCGTCCGTCCCGCCGTCATACTGTATCAGTGAACGGCGCAAGGGACGCTGCCATGCCAAAGCCTCCCTGCGGCCGACGAACAAAGAAGGAGGCGTGCCAATGTCCTTTTACTCTTACAAAAACGCCAACCCCTGTTGCTGCCCCGGCACCATCACCAATGGCAGCGCGCTGGACGGACTGCAGGAAAAGGTATGCGTGCAGGTCAAGCGCGTATACGACAGCTGCCTGCAGCAGGAGCAGCTGGATGACAAGGAAGTAACCATCACCAGCTACGCCATGGTGGCCAACAACTGCTGCAGCTGCAACTGCTGCTGCGACGACAACACCGAAACCGTGCCCCCCACCAGCCCGCCCGTGCCGCCCATCACGTTCGAAAGCTGCCGCTCCACCACTACGGAAGGCACCATCCGTAACCTTTCCGTGGAACGCCTGTGCGACCGTCCCTGCTTCGCCCGCGTGCGCTGCAAGATCGACGTGCCCATCGACATCCTCTTCGTGGATAGTCGCTGCGTAGAGTACATCGGCAAGGGCGTGATTACGGTGGATAAAGACGTCCTTCTGTCCATCCCCGACGAGTCCATCGTGCCCTATTGCCTGGAGAGCATGGTCAGCGCCATCTGCGTGGCCGGTACCTATGAGGGCAATAACAAGTTCAAGCTGACGGTCTGCGTGACGGTCATCCTCAAGGTGTTGGCCCAGGTGGAGATCCTTATCCCCTCCTATGGCTTCTGCCCCATCCCGCCCTGCGAGGAGTTCGCTGAGAACGTCTGTGATGAATTTTTCAGCCTGCCCCTCTTCCCGCCCGCCTCGTTGTGCAACAACGACGACGTGTGCCTGCGCAACAGCGCGTGCAACACGGGCTGCAATGCCTGCTGCCATACCACGTGCAATACGGGCTGCAACACCAGCTGCAATACGGGCTGCAACACCGGATGCAACAGCTGCTGCCGGTAACCAAAATCCGATTCCCAAAAGCGACGCCCCTGGCGAAGGCCAGGGGCATTGTGTTTGTGGAAAAAACTTGGCTGCAGCGATCGTTTGCGCCCGGGAGCGGCAATGCAGGAATGGGCGAAGGCCACGCCACCCGCTAAAACTAGACCGGCGGATGGCACTTTTTGCAGGGCTCGTAGCCGCCGTCCTTGGCCTCGGAGAGGGTGACCTGGACGGGATTTTTCATGCCTGAACAGGTGCTGGTGGCATGGTACTTGCTGCCGGACTTGGGAATCCATACAAGGGGCTCATCGGAGGCCTGAACAGCTCCCGCGGCAGAAACCAGGCCCCGGGCCTCGACCTCTGCGTCAATGAGCTGCTTGAGAAGGAGCAGCTCGTCATCCGATAAGGCGGAAAGGTCGTCCGCAAGTGAAGTGGCAGCGGCCAGCATGGGCAGGGCCAACAGCAGGGAGGTCAACAGCAGGCAGGCCAGAGAACGGTACAGGCGATGAGCGCGGAGATGCGCCATAAAAACACTTCCTTACTGGTTTGAAATGGGTGCGTGGCCACCGCGCCGGGCGAGAATAGCGCTTCGCAGGTTTGTCCGTTTGCACCGTGGAACCCGGCCTGTGCAGGCCGGCAGGGGAGGCAACAGATACCCTGAGCCGGTACAGACTGCACAGAGCGTCCCCCATGGGAGCCAGCCGGCGCCCGCTTAAAACAGAGTTCTTCCATCACCTGTATTTTACCGCCATATCCAATAAAAAGCAATGGAATGAGCATGGGTTCTATCAGTCGGCTTACAGAAAAGGCGGGCTTTTCGCCCGCCTCAGACTGTCAAATAACCCATTTGGGGAGGTTTGGAGGACCCGCAGGCCCGCAACCTCAATCGTCGCGGCGGCCGCTGGCCGCGTCCGCCGCTCGTTTCGGTTGACTCCTTCGGGTCGCTTTGC
>USFL01000111.1 GCA_900553905.1 uncultured Eubacteriales bacterium
CCGGAGAAGGTGGAGTCTGACTATCTGTTCAGCAAAATTGGTATATCGGTCGACAAAACCTTTCCTTTCGAATATGAAAATTTTAATTTTACCAATCCCGCCGGTACGCTCACATTCAAAACCAACCTGAACGGCGACTTCCACATCAAATTATCCTACAACGGTATCTCTATCGCAGTTGAAACGTGGGTGAGCTATAATCTGCAAGATGCTGTCATCGATATCAGCGATAACTTCGCTCAGGAGATTCCCATTATCAAGCTGCCGATTGCAGGCGTTCCCGGCATTGGGCTGGAAGTGGGCGTGGGGCTCGGGCTGTTTACCGAGGGCGACACAAAGGTGAGCTTTGACCTGACGGGCGGCAAGGCCGGTTTCACCGCAAAGGGCGGGATTTTCCAATCGCCGAGCTTCAGCAGCCTGTCTGAAAAGCCCAGGCTGAACGTGGAGGAGATCACCGCTGAGGGCGATTTTGAAGTGGATATCACCTTTGGACCCTCCATCGATCTGCTTTCCGTTGCCGGACTGGGATGTGACATTGCCGAGGGCATTAGCGTTTCGGCCGAGCTCACGGGAGACGAGGGCGGCAGAGATCCCAATCCCCTGCTGGAGGTAAAGCCTTCCAATCCCAATGTATGGCACGTCTGCAAGGAGCTTTCCTGCCTGCAGGGCGAAATCGACATGCTTGGGAAGCTGGAGGCCTGGTTCCAGCTGGCCGGGCATGTCTGGTCTGTGGATTATGAGCTGTTCCGCGTAAAAATCTCCGACTTCCACTACTCCTTTACCTTCAAAGAATTCAAAATGGAGCTATGCCGGCATTATCTCTATCAGGTAGCCGTACGCGTTCTGGAACAGGGGTCGAAAAACCCGATGGAGGGCGTAACCGTCACCTATACGGAGGTACCGCCCTACTCCGACCGAAGGGGCAAAGCCTACATCGAAGGCGTGACCGACAAGGACGGTTACGTTCATCTGTACATGCCGGCAGCTGATGATCCGGAGAAAGACAATGTTCAGATTACCGCTACCTCATGGCAGGACGATCCAGATGGCCCGGGAAAGGTGAAAAAGACAGTAGAATACCTCGTTAAAGAAACCGGGCAGGAACAGCAAACCGAGATTGAGCTGCCTCTTTACCACTATATGGAACTGGTCTACTTTGAGGAAAACGCGGGCAACGATACGGTGGAAAACATGCCGCAACCGTTTTGGGTGGAAGAAAACCATACGGGCACCATTCCAAACGAGGTACCGCGGCGCAAAGGCTGCGTTTTTGTAGGCTGGTCAAAGGATTCCGCTGCTACAACAGCCGATTATCTGCCTGGCAGCGATATTGAAGTCGGGACGGTCAACATCCCCTTGTATGCGATTTGGACACAAGATCAACCCTATGATGATTTCCGCACCATCACCTACGTCGCCGGTGGCGATAACGTCGTGCTGGCGGACAATCCCCAGATCTATCGTTGGGATCAAGAGGGCGTTTCGTTAATCAGCCCCTGGCGCAAGGATCATATTTTTACCGGCTGGACTTGCGAGCAGATCGGCCTTGATAAGCCGACGCCACAGGTCACGGTACAGTGCACGGACCAAGACGGCCGTACCGACTTCGTCAACAGAACCTACGTGGCCCACTGGGAACACGTGACCTACAACGTCATCTGGCGCAACTGGGACGGTTCGTGGCTCGACGTAACCCGTGATGTATATGACGTATTGCCCGACTACGAGGGCCCCACACCCGTCAGGCCGTCGGACGACAGCTACTTCTACGTATTTGCCGGCTGGACGCCTGAAATCAAGGTGGTAACCGAAGATACGGAATACACCGCCGTATACAACGCCTATGATCTGCTCAAGCTGGTATCCTCGCCTGCCAGTCAGACCTTGCCCGACGGCGAGGAGGCTTTGTTTACCGTGGTGACTTCCGGGGGCGTGGCTCCGCTTGCGTATCAGTGGTATGTCATCCCTGCCGGCCAGGGGGCCGGGGAGCAGGCTCCGGCTGCAACGGCCATTCCCGGCGCCACCTCCGATACCCTGCGCGTCACCAGCAGCGCACAGGTCAGCGGCAACCGCTACTACTGCGTGGTGCAGGATCAGGTAGGCCAGAAGATTGTATCGGCCGAGGCCCTGCTCACGCTGGAGCTTCCCCTGCCGCCGGCAACCGGCGACGGCTTCCCGCTGTGGCCTGCATTGGCGCTGGCAGTGCTGAGCGGCACGTCTCTGCTGATCATCATCATCAAAAAGCGCCATAACATGTAACCCCCGTGCGTGAGGGGCATCGCTGCGCTCGCATGACAGGCATATGCACGCGGGAGCGTGGAATGTTGCCGGTCTCCTTTGTTCCATGATATAATGTGAAGGGATGGATGCATCAGGCAAGGAAAGCGAGGCTGGCTGCGCGTTGAACACGGATGAGGAACTATACGCACGTTTCCTGTGCGGGGAGGATGACGCCATGCGCCAGCTGATGGACCGGTATCTGGACCGGTTGACCCTGTTCTGCTTCACCTTCCTGCACAGTGTGACGGAGGCCGAGGATATGGCGCTGGACGCCTTTGCGGTAATCGCCATGAAGCGCAGCACCTGGTATGGCGGCAGCTTTCGACGCTGGCTGTACCGCATTGCACGCAACCTTTCCATTTCCCGTTTTCGTAAGCTGCGGCTGGTTCAGGCGTCATTTGACGAAGCGCATCATCTGACGGAGCCTGGCGCGGATGCGGTTTACTGGCGGCAGGAGGAAACCGAGGCGCTCAAAGCGCTTCTTGACAGGCTTGCGCCGGATGAGCGCCGCGTGCTCACGCTGCTGTATCTGGAGAACATGAGCTATGTCCAGGTGGCCCAGGCCCTGGGCATGGACGAAAAGCGGGTTGATAATCTGGCCTACCGCGGCAAAAAAAGGCTGCGGGAATGGCTCATACAGGAGGGAAGAGGCCGTGAGTGAAACGCTCGTCTGCGTGTTGGTGGCATTGCTGGCATTTCTCTTTGGCATGATCGCGGCCGTCCTTGTCAAGACAATTCATCTGGAGAAGAAGGAACATGACCGAGACCGTTCTTTATGAAGTCCTGCACTGTCTGGTGGCTGCCTGTCTGGCGGTGTGGCTGCTATGCAGGGTCATTCATACCCAGGGCCCGCTCATGCTCTACGCTCTGGCGGGCGCAGCGGCCTGCCTGTTCTTGGGGGACGCCTACTGGCTGGCGCATCTGATCATCCGGGGCGCGCCTCCCGCCATTTTCTCTGCATGCGATGTGGCGTATATCGGGTTTCTTTTGATGTTCAGCACCGCCTTGCCCCACGTGGAACCACGGCGGTTGGGCGAATATCCTTTCGCAGTGTGGATGGCTGTATTTGCTTTGCTGAACGTGGTTGCATGGATGGTTTGGACCGGCGAATGGTTCAACAACCTGCTGTGGGGTGTTCCCATGATGGTTCTGGTCATCCACAGCGCCGTGCTGGTGGAAAAGGAGCTGTCTCCGGCCAGGCGCAACGTTCTGGGGGCGTTGCTGGCGCTCGTGTCCATATGCGAGGCGGCCGCCCTCGCGGGTTTTGCCCATCCTGCGCTCGACCTGCTATGCGGCGTGCTGTGGGCGCTGTCGTTCCTACAGCTGGTCAACGCGCTGAAAGGAACAGGGCGTCTGGCCCGGCTGACGGTCCCGGCCTGGGCGCTCTTAACGGCGTTCTGCGAATGCGCATCCTTTCTGGCGCAGGATGCAGTCTACTACGGATTCCAGGTGTTGACCATGGCGTGCCTTGTCTGTGCCGCATGGTCGGCCGCAAGGGAAGGAGAGGCGCGCCATGCGGTCTGATCTGCTGCTGGCCTGCATCAGCGGGCCGCTGCTGGCTGTCTTTCTGCTCAAGGGAAAGGCGCGGTGGCTGCTGGCTGCCATCTTCGGCGGAATGCTGGCCGCCTTTTTCGCCGGCTCCATCAGCGGCTTTCTGGCGGGGCTGGTAAGCTATGACGCCATGGCGGCCGTGCTCTACATCAGCCCGGCGGTGGAAGAAGGCCTCAAGCTGATTCTTTTCCTGCTCTTTTTCTTCGTTTGCCAGCTGGAGGATGCGGCGCTGCCCGACGTCGCGGTTGGCATCGGCGTGGGCTTTGCCCTGATGGAAAGCATCGCCCTGCAATACGCGGCGGGCAGCGTCTGGGCCATGGCGCTGTTCGCGCGCGCCTTCTGCTCCGCGCTGATTCATGTTGCCTGCGCGCTGATGCTGATTCTGGCGGTCCGCATGGTCCGCCGCATGGCGCTGGGAAACCTGAGCGGCATTCTGGGCATCTATGCCGTAACGGTTACGGTGCACGCGCTGTACAACCTGATGGTGTCGGCCGGCGGCGCGGGCGAAGTCCTGGGCTATTTTTTGCCGGCCGTGCTGATCGCCGCATGGAAGCTATGGCCGGCGGTTCGAAAAGGCGATGTGAGGTGAGGAACATGCGAACCACAAACGAACAGGTAAACGAGGTCTTTCGGAGGGCCTCCCTGCTCCGGGCCCGTCGTCTCCGGCGCAAGAAAATTCTGCTGGGCGTATGCTGTGTTGCGCTTTCCTTCCACCTGATGCTTCTGCTGAAAGGCAGAATTGTCACGACGGTCGCGGCCAACACGGCTTCCTATGGTTCCCTTGTGTTCGAGGGCGCCGGAAATCACTATGTGATGATCGCCGTCGTCTTTTTCCTGCTGGGCATCCCGGCTGGGCTGGGGTTCGACGCTCTCATCCGCCGGTGGAAGAGGCGCCGGATTGACCGTTATGCCCAGAAATGGATTGGCGAGGAGGAAACCTCCCGGCCCGGGCGCTGACATAAAAAGCCGCTTGCGGCGCTTGGCCTTACTGCGTGGGACGCGCCTTTTCACAGAGCGGCCCGCGCTTTTATGTTTTGCAGCTCCAGGCGTGTATTGCTTTTTTGCAGAAAAAACGGTATGATGAGAAAAGCGTGGGCGCCTTTGCCGCGCAGGGAAAAGGATAAGAGCGGAGGTGCGCAATGGAACGCAATCTTAGCTTTGATACCGAAGAATTGAGCAGTATCGCGGTCCGTCTGGGCTGGGCGCAGCTGGAGATGTTTGCGGACGAGGTGGACAAGGTTCAGGTGATGGCCGCCGGCGACGACAGCAGCGTGGAGGACCTGCGCATTGCGGTCAAGGACGGCATTCTCACGGTGGAGCAGCCGCAGTACGGGCTCTCGCTCAACATCATGGAAAGCCGCTGGCTGCAAGTATGCGTGCGCGTGCCCAACCAGTGGAAGGGGGATGTTGCGCTAAGTACCCTGTCCGGCCTGCTCAGCGCGCGCAAGCTCTGCGCCGGCAGCCTTTCACTGGAAACCGTCAGCGGCGACCTGCGCGCCGTGCGCCTCACGGCCACCGACGCCACGCTGAAAACCGTGGGCGGCGATATGCGCGGCGAGCAGCTGACGGCGGAGAATTTGAGCGTGCGCAGCGTGAGCGGCGACACGGCGCTCGATGCGTTGAACGTACAGTCGCTCAAATGCACCAGCGTCACCGGCGAGCAGACCTACAACATGACCTCCACCTTCCAAAAGGTAGAGGTGACCGCCGTTTCCGGAAATGTGATCATCACCGCGCCGGTGGAAGCCATGGACGTGAGCCTGCGCTCCATCAGCGGCCGCGTGCGTACCGAGGGCGTCAACATCCGCGAGGGCGAGGGCGTCCCCAGCGTGCGGGTGACCGGCGTGACGGCGGACCTCAAGCTCATCAGCATCAAGGAATAACCCTGCGGTTTTATCAATCTTACTTTTGAGAGGATGGTTTTCCCCATGGCGAAGAATCATTTCGGCGG
>USFL01000112.1 GCA_900553905.1 uncultured Eubacteriales bacterium
GCCCTCCCCGGCGCCCTGGGCAAGCGAGAGCGCCCCGGCGCATACGGACAGCTCCGGCCGGCCGGTGCGAACGGCGATCAGCGATACCTGTCCGCGGTAATAGGCGCGGCTCTCCTGGTCCATGCCCAGGTAGACGCGATCGGCCGAGAGGGCTTCATGCACGGCGCTGACGGATTCCAGCACGCGTTGCCACGGCGTGCGGGCAACGGCCCGGAGCGAGGTGACGGCGTTGCCGACCCACAGGCAGCTTTCCGTCTGGTGGCTGTGTTCCGATTCCGCCAGGCCGTCGGCGGACAGGCCGCGCCGGGTGAAATACCGGTCCAGCCACAGCGTGCGACCGGCCTCCTCGCCGGTGCGCACCTGGGAGAGCAGCTGCTCAAGGAAGGCGGATTCGTGCTCGTTTCGCTTGAACAGGCGCATGGCTTGGCGCTCGCGTCCATGGCGGAGCAGGCGCTCCATGCGCACGGCGCTCAGACGGGCTCGCTGCTCGCGCATGCACTGGTCCGCCGAGGCGCACAGCAGCTCCAGAAGCGCAAGCCGCAGGGCTAGGGGCAGGCAATCAGTCTCCTGAACGGTAAAGGGCGCAACGCTTTGCCAGGCGGCCACGGCACGCTCCAGCCGGTCGCGGTCGAAGGCGGCGGCGCTGTGCCCGATCAGCTCACGGGCAAACAGGCACACCCGCGGCACGCCGGACGAGCACCGGGGCAGGCGGGGCGTTCCCTCCAGCGCCAGGCGCAGGGCGGCGATTTCCTCCTGTAAAAAGCGTCCGTTGTCGCACAGCCAGCGCGCGGCGGGCAGCAGGTCCTGCGAGGGCAGGGCGTTCAAAAACCGCACGGACCGCTCCAGCGAGCCCAGCAGCCCGCGCGGCATGTGGATGCGCGCCCGTCCGCGCCCCTCCGTTTCGGCCGCCAGGGCCTTGAGGTGGGCGGGGAGGGCGTCGTCCAACGTTGCGTCCCGGTAGGCACGGGGCGCGGGCCGGTGCGTTCCCCAGGCCAGGAAAAACAGAATCGCCAGTCCGGCCGCCGATATGATCCAATGCATCAGGCAAACCTCCGCTATTGTGTACGGAGGGTAGTGTGTGCAAAGGATGCCAAAGTGATGTATTTTGCGGCAAGGCGGGTTTTCCGGCGCGGGAGAGCGCGGGGTGAGGCGGTCGGAACAGGGCGGGACTATCGCAGGCCGTCCGCGCGGGCTGAAGAGGCTGCCTATGGACTGGCGGAACGCCGGCTGCACGTGGACGGCGCTTGAACAAAGAAGGAAAGAAGCGGAAAAAGCGGGGCTACAGCGCGGTCAGGTAGGCATGGCAGGCTTTTGCGGCGCGCTGGCCCTCATCGATGGCGCGCACCACCAGACTTTGTCCGATGCGCATATCGCCCGCGGCAAATACGCCGCGACGCACGGTCATGAAACCGTCGGCCAGCACGCTCCCGCGTGCGTCCTGGGTAAGGCCATAGGCCTGAACGAGCGTTTCCTCCGGACCCGTGAAGCCCATGGCGATGAGCACCAGGTCGGCCTGCCAGCGCTTCGAGGTACCCGGCTGGACCTGCGGGCACAAGCGGCCGTCCGCTCCCCTGACCCAACGCACCCCCTCGGTAAGCACGGCGCACACGCCATGCCCGTCGCGCAGGATCTCGCGTGTCTGCGTCAGGAATTGGCGGGGGTCGCTTCCAAAGCGCGCGATGGCCTCCTGCTGGGCATAGTCGACCTTGAGCACGCGGGGATACTCCGGCCAGGGGTTTTGCGGCGTGCGCGCAAGGGGTGGCCTGGGCATGATTTCCAGCTGATGCACGCTCCGGCAGCCCTGGCGCAACGCGGCGCCTACGCAGTCGGTGCCGGTATCCCCGCCGCCGATGACGATGACATGCCTGCCGCGCGCATTGAGCGCATCGGGCAGGGCGCCTGGCCCATCCAGCACGGCGCGCGTGGCGGCGGTGAGGTAATCCAGCGCAAATGCCACGCCGGGCCCCTCGCGACCCGGAACGTCCAGATCGCGGGGCCTGCCGCTGCCCACGCAGAGCACCACGGCGTCAAACGCATCCAGCAGCGCCTCGGCAGGCAGGTCCACCCCCACATGGCATCCGGTTTGGAAGGTTACGCCCTCGGCCCGCATCAGGTCTACCCGCCGCGCAACCACGCGCTTGTCCAGCTTCATGTTGGGAATGCCGTAGGTGAGCAGGCCCCCCACGCGGTCGCTGCGCTCCAGCACGGTAACGCTGTGGCCGTAGCGGTTGAGGCGCTCGGCGCAGGCCAGGCCCGCGGGTCCGCTGCCCACAACGGCCACCCGTCTGCCCGTGCGCACCGCCGGAGGCCGCGGCTGCATACGCCCGTCCGCAAAGGCGCGCTCTATGATGCTCAACTCGTTCTGGCGGATGGTGACCTGCGGCTGATGGATGCCGCAGGTGCACGCGCCCTCGCAGGGCGCGGGACACACCCGGCCGGTAAACTCCGGGAAGCTGTTGGTCATGAGCAGTCGCTGTGCCGCCCCTTCCCATTCGCCCCGGTAGAGAAGATCGTTCCATTCCGGAATCAGGTTACCCAGCGGACAGCCGGAGGGAAGACCCCCGATCATCTGTCCGCTGTGGCAGAAGGGGACGGAACAGGCCATGCAGCGCGCCGCCTGCCGCCGCTCCTCCTCCTGTGGGAGCAGGCCATGAATCTCGTTCCAGTCGTTCAGCCGTTCCAGCGGGTCACGGTCCGGCGGCAGCTCGCGGGCGTATTCCAGAAAACCAAACAGCTTGCCCATGATCAGGCCCCCTCCTTGTCATGCTGTGCCATCAGGCGCTTGTACTGTACGGGAATGACCCTTGTAAAGCGGCTGGCCGCCGTGCCCCATTCGTCCAGCAGGCGCTGTCCCAGCGGGCTGTGGGTACGGCGCACGTGCTGCTCCACCCATTTTTTCACAAGGATGGCCTCGTCCGGGTCGTCCAGCGGTTCCAGAAGTACCATTTCGGTATTGCAGCGCTGGGGAAAGGTTCCGTCCGGGTCGTACACATAGGCGATTCCGCCGCTCATACCGGCGGCAAAGTTGCGTCCAATCGTTCCCAGAACGACCACACGGCCACCGGTCATGTATTCGCAGCCGTGGTCGCCCACCCCCTCGACCACCGCCAGCGCGCCGGAATTGCGCACGCAGAAGCGCTCGCCCGCCATGCCGCATACGTAGCATTCTCCGCCGGTGGCTCCATAGAGCGCGACGTTTCCCGCAATGACGTTTTCCTCCGGCCGGCCCGCCTGTTCCCTGGCGGGGCTTACGCACAGGATGCCGCCGGAGAGGCCCTTGCCCAGATAGTCGTTGCAGTCGCCCTCCAGCGTCAGCGTGACGCCGTGCGGCACAAAAGCGCCAAAGCTCTGCCCCGCACTGCCGCGGAAGGTCAGGCGGATGGTGTCGTCAGGCAAGCCCGCTTCCCCGTAGCGAACGGTGACCTCGCTGCCCAGAATCGTGCCCGTGGCGCGGTCGGTGTTGTGAATGGCCAGCGCCGCGGTCACGGGATGGCCGCCCTCCAGCGCTGGACGGGCCAACACGCACAGCATGCTTTCGTCCAGTGTGGGTTGCAGCTGGCGGACGACGCCCTGATCGTGACGGCATGGCTGCATTTCGCCCTCCGGCTGGTCCAGCAGGGCGGACAGGTCCACGCTGTCGCGTTTCCAGCAGCCGTCCGAAGGCCTGCGCACCAGCAAATCCGTTCGGCCCACCATTTCGTCCAGCGTGCGCAAACCCATCTGCGCCATGATTTCCCGCAGCTCCCGTGCAATGAAGCGCATGAAGCGCATCACGTATTCGGGCTTTCCCTTGAAACGTGCGCGCAGTTCCGGCTTTTGGGTGGCAATGCCTGCGGGACAGCTGTCCAGGTTGCATACGCGCATCATCACGCAGCCCATGGCGACCAGCGGCGCGGTGGCGAAGCCAAATTCCTCCGCGCCGAGCAGCGCGGCCACGGCTACGTCCCGCCCCGTCATGAGCTTGCCGTCGGTTTCCAGCACGACGCGGCCGCGCAGGCCGTTGAGCATGAGCGTCTGCTGCGCTTCGGCAAGGCCCATTTCCCATGGCAGGCCCGCATGCCGGATGGAGGAGCGCGGGCTCGCGCCGGTGCCGCCGTCGTATCCGCTGACCACGATCACATCTGCGCCGCCTTTGGCCACGCCCGCGGCCACAGTGCCTACCCCCGCTTCCGCCACCAGCTTGACGCTGATGCGCGCCTTGCGGTTGGCATTTTTCAGGTCGTAAATCAGTTCCGCCAGGTCCTCGATGGAATAGATATCGTGGTGGGGCGGCGGGGAGATCAGCCCCACGCCCGCCGTGGCGTGGCGCGTTTTGGCGATCCAGGGATATACCTTTTCCCCCGGAAGCTGTCCGCCTTCGCCGGGCTTTGCGCCCTGCGCCATTTTGATTTGCAGTTCCCTGGCGTGCGTCAGGTAGCTGCTGGTCACGCCGAAACGCCCGCTGGCTACCTGCTTGATGGCACTGGAGAGGTTGTCCCCATTTGCATCAGGCAGGTAGCGGTCCTCATCCTCGCCGCCTTCGCCGCTGTTGCTCCTGCCGCCCAGACGGTTCATGGCGATGGCCAGGCACTCGTGCGCCTCCCTGCTCAGCGAACCATAACTCATGGCTCCGGTCTTGAAGCGCCTGACGATCACGTCCTCGCTTTCCACCTCGTCCAGAGGCACGGGCGAACGGTCAGGCCGCAGGTCCATCAGGCTGCGCAGGGTGGCCTTGCGCTCGCTGCCGTCAAGGCGGGCGGTGTACTGCCGGAACATGCCGTAATCGTCGTTCCAGACGGCCTGCTGCAACAGGCGGATGGTTTCGGGGTTATAGAGATGATACTCCTCCTCCCTGCGCCATTGAAATTCGCCGCCCGGGGCCAGCGCCGTCCCGCCCAGCGGATCGTGGAAGGCGGCGTCATGCCGCGCGGCGTTCTCCTTGGCCACCCCGTCTAGCCCCATGCCGCCGATGCGGCTGACGGTTTCGGGAAAGTATTCATCGATGAGCGCGCGGCACAGGCCAACGGCCTCGAACAGCTGCGAACCGCGGTAGCTTTGCACGGTGGAGATGCCCATCTTGGACATGGTCTTTACCACGCCCTTTACCGCCGCGTGCAGATACCGCGCCTGCGCCTCCTCCTCCGAAAGACCTGCAAGACGCTCCTCCCGCACGGCCTCCCGCACGGTGCGCAGCGCCAGGTAAGGGTTGATGGCGGTGGCCCCATAGCCCACCAGAGCTGCAAAGTGGTGTACCGCCGTAGGCTCGCCGCTCTCCAGCACGATGCTCATCTGCGTGCGGATGCCGCGCCGCAGGGTATGCGCCTGCACCCCGCTGACCGCCAGCAACGAGGGGAGGGCGGCATGCTCCGCATCCACGCCGCGGTCGGTCAGGATAAAGAGGTTGTATCCCTTTTCAAAGCCCTCGTCCAGCGCGCAAAAGACGCGGTCCATCGCACCGCGCATCCCCGCCTCGCCCTGTGCCGCCTCGTAGAGGATGGACACGGTCAGGGCCCGCAACCCTTCGGTATCCAGCCCGCGAAGCCGGGCCAGCTGCTCGTCCGTCATCAGGGGAGAGGACAGGCGCAGCTGACGGCAGCTTTGGGGCGAAGGGGAGAGCAGATCCCCCTCCGGCCCGAGGTAGACCAGCGTGGAGGTGACGATTTCCTCGCGGATGGCATCGATGGGCGGGTTGGTCACCTGGGCGAAGAGCTGATGAAAGTAGGCAAAGAGCGGCTGCGGCCTGTCCGACAGAATGGCCAGGGGCAGGTCCGCGCCCATG
>USFL01000113.1 GCA_900553905.1 uncultured Eubacteriales bacterium
CTTTCCTCCGGCGTGGCCAATCATCTGGTCACGCTGGCCACGCTGGGGGACAGCCTGTGGGGCCTGAAAGTGGATGATCAGGTGACGCTGCTTGATGACGCCCTGTTTTCCGTCGTGATCAGCGCCCAGGGCAAGATGCCGGACGGCCATGAGGGACAGGCCTATTCCGCCTTGACCTATGACCTTTCCACCGGCGAGCGGCTTACGCTGGATCAGCTGTTTGAGGATGTGGACGCGGCGGTCGCGTGGATGGAGGCCGCCGCGGAGGAAAGCCTGGGGCAGGAGCTGAGCGGCTACATGGAATACAGCGACCTGACGCCCCTGCCTCGCGAGGCCTTCACGTTGGATGCCGAGGGCATTACCTTCTGGTATCCCTCTGACCAGCTGCGCCTGATGAGCGGTTACAGCGGCGCGTGTCAGTTTTTCTACAGCGAGCTTGCGGACTTCTTCCTGACGGGGGAGGACGAGCTGCCCGTGCAGATCGGCGCGGTGCAGGCGCCTCTGTCCCAGCAGGAGGCGAGAGAGGCTATCGAGGACGCGGTCGCGGCGGGCAAGCTGCCCCATGTGCCCGTCGCGCTGGGCGACCACATGACCGACGTGGTGGAACGCTACCGGCTGCTGCGCACGCCGGACGAGTTTCCCGGCGGACGCTACTACGTGCTGGAGGACCCGGCCTTCCGCGAAATCCTGGTCATCTCCGACGCCATTCAGAGCGGCTATGGCGCGTCCGTGGTGGAGGGCGTGCAGATGCGCCGCGGCGATCTGTGCGGCCTGCTGATTGGACAGGCTGTGCGGGAGGATTGGCGCGCCATTCTGGGCGAGCCTGACGAAACCATGACCTTTACCGACAGCATGGCCTACGATTACGGCCTGCCTGTGGGGGAAAGCGACGTCTATCATTTCGGGGAGCACGAGCTCCGGCTGCACGCTGATGCGGACGGCGTGCTGCGCGCCGTGCAGCTTGGCAAGTAACGGAGGAAAGGACATCCATGGCAAAGAGCAAAAAGGCCGCCGCCCAGTATGAATCGGGCACGCTGGCGGCATTCGCAGTCGCGGGCATCCTGCTCATCGCGCTGGGCGTGGTGTCGCTGCTGGCGGTGGTGGGCGGTCTGAAGGGCACGCTGTTCACCATGGTCAAGCGCGTCATGCAGGGCCTGGGCGGCGGGCTTTGCCTGGGCGTGAGCGTGCTGCTGATCTGGGCGGGGGTGCTGGTGGCGTTTTCTTCCGGCCGCAGCATGCCCAAGCGCGGGTTTCTGCTCTTTACGCTGCTGTTTTTTTCCGTGCTGGGCATCATCGACCTGGTCAGCCGCGTGGGGCAGGATACGCTTCCCGCCTATCTGGTCAAGTACAACAACCAGGCCGCGCTGCCCGAGACGGAGGCGGCGGGTTACTGGAACATGATCTGCGCCGCGTTCAATGTGTGCGGCGGAAGTGGCGCGTTTGGCGGCGCGCTGGGCATGGTGCTGGGCTGGCCGGCCTGGACCTTTCTGGGCACGGCGCTGGGTACCGTGGCGCTGGGTGCGGTCTGCGCGGCCTGCGTCCTGCTGGTGTCCCGCTTTGATATGATTCAGATGTTTGAAAGCGTCCGCGACGGCTGGCAGGCGCGGCAGCAGCATATCCAGCAGCAGCGCGCCCAGCGCGAATACCAGGAGCAGCTGGAGGATCAGCGGCAGCAGGAGCAGGAGGACGACCGCCGCATGATTTCGCCTGCATTCCGCCGCAAAAATGACGCGCAGCCCCCCATGCAGGAAGCGCCGGTCTATCCTCCCTATGGCAGCATGCTCATGCAGCAGCCGCCCATGCCGCAGGGAGGCATGCCTGTCTATCCCTACGGCATGCCGCCGGCATATCCCGCACCTGTCCAACCGCCTGCGCAGCCACAGGGCGAAATCTACGACGAGCTGATCATCCCGGAGGGACGGCAGCTGCCCTGGCGCAAGGCCGAGGGAAAGGGCAAAAAGGAAAAGAAAGAGAAACAATACCAGACCCGCATGACCTTTACGCCCAGTGAGATGGGCGCCGACACCGCCGAAACCCCGCTGCCCGACACGCTGATCATGTCCGCGTCCAAACGCAAGGCCATGGACCGCATCGAGGAGATTCGCCGCCGCAAGGCGGAGATTGCCGCCAGCATGGGGGAAGCGGCCGTTGTGCCGCCGCAGATGGCGCCTACGCCCATTGTGCCGGTTGCACCCGAGCAGGCGCAGTCCAGCCCGCCCGCTGCGCAGCAGCCCCCGCCTGCTTCCCAGCCCCATCAGGCCGCGCCGCAGCCGGCCCAGGCCGAGACCGTCGAGGACCGCAACGCGGCGTACAAGCGCCCGGCGGGTCAGCCCCGACCTACGCCGCCGGCCAGCGAACCCCGGCCCGTGGAGCGCACGCCCTATGCTTATCCCTCCATTGACCTGCTCAACACCCAGCAGCGGCGCGCGGCGACCGATACCCGCGCGCAGGACACGGCGGACGCCACGCGCCTGGAAAAGACGCTGGAGAGCTTCGGGATTCCCGCGCGCGTGCAGCGTGTGACCCACGGTCCTGCCGTCACTCGCTTTGAGCTGGGGCTGGTGTCCAGCGGCGTCAACGTCAAGCGCATCATGAGCATCGCTGACAACATCGCCCTGGACATGGCGGCTAACGGCGGCGTGCGCATCGAGATCCCCATTCCCGGCACCAACCTCTTTGGCGTGGAAGTGCCCAACAAGGAGATTCAGAGCGTATCGCTGGCCGAGGTGCTCTTAAGCCCTGAAATGCAGGCGGCCAAGTCGCCTCTGGCGGTGGCGCTGGGCCGCGACATCGCAGGCCGCGCCGTCATCTGCGACCTGGCCAAGATGCCGCACCTGCTCATCGCGGGCCAGACGGGCAGCGGCAAATCCGTGTGCATCAACGCCATCGTCAACTCCATCCTCTTCCGCTCCCCGCCGGAGGAGGTGCGCATGATCATGATCGATCCCAAGGTGGTCGAACTGCAATGCTACAACGTCGTGCCGCATCTGCTCATCCCTGTGGTGAGCGACCCGCACAAGGCCGCCGGCGCGCTGCAATGGGCCGTGGCCGAAATGCTGGACCGCTATCACAAGATGCAGTCCAAGAATGTGCGCGAGCTCTCCGCCTACAACGCCAAGCTCGGCCCCGGCGAGGAAAAGCTGCCCCGCATCGTCATCATCATCGACGAGCTGGCCGACCTCATGCTCGCCTGCAAGAAGGAGGTCGAGGAGAGCATCATCCGCATCGCGCAGCTTGCGCGTGCGGCAGGCATCCACATGGTGGTGGCCACCCAGCGCCCCACCGTGGACGTTATCACCGGCCTCATCAAGGCAAACGTGCCCTCACGCATCGCCTTCGCGGTGTCCTCCAGCATCGACAGCCGCACCATCCTGGACCAGAACGGCGCGGAAAAGCTGCTGGGCCGGGGCGACATGTTCTACTTCCCCACGGGCGCCAGCGCGCCCATCCGCGTGCAGGGCTGCTTCCTCAGCGACGCGGAGACGGAGCGCGTGGTGGGCTACATTGCCCAGCATTCGCATGTGGACTTTGACCCCAACGTGATCGAGGCCATGGAGAGCGACGAAGGTGCGGGCAGCCCGCTGGCTGACAGCGACGAGGAAAGCGGCGCGGACGACCGCCTGCTGGAGGCCATCGACATGGTCATCACCGACGGACAGGCCAGCATCAGCATGCTCCAGCGCCGCATGAAGATCGGCTATGCCCGCGCGGGCCGCCTGATCGACGATATGGCCGCGCGCGGCATCGTGAGCAAGTCCGTGGGCAGCAAGCCCCGTGAGGTGCTCATCAGCCGCGAGGAATTCGAGAAGATCAAGGATACATTGGTGTAGGAGTATTTCTGGACAATATGGAAGAAACAAAACGCCCCGACGAATCTCGCCGGGGCGTTTCCCATGCACATGCGTATCGCATGGCTTTGTAAAGATGGATTACTGCTCCTTCTTGGTGGCGTAGGCCGCAACCAGAGCCAGGGCCAGAACGGCGCCCTTCACGGCGGGCAGCACGTAGTAGGGCACGGCGCAGATGGTCAGGCCGTTTTCCAGCGTGGACACCAGCATGGCGCCAATCAGCGTGCCGAGCGCGTTCGGCTTCTCCGCACCGCCCACGGACCGGCCTACGAATACGGCGGCCAGCGACTGCATCAGGTAATCGTCGCAACACATGACCTGCGCGGAAGAGCCGCGGGAGGAGACCAAAATGCCGCCGATGGCGATGAACACCGCGGTGATCATGCCGGCCAGGTAGCGATAGCCCTTGACGTTGATGCCGCTGAGCTTGGCAGCCTGCTTGTTGCCGCCCATGGCGTAGATGAAGCGGCCATGCTTGGTGTACTCCAGGAAGATGTAGGCCACCAGCACGCACGCCAGCATGATGATGATCAGCCAGGGCTCGCGGCCGATGGCGCTGAAGGAAGCCTCCAGCTTGGTGCGCACGGGAGAAGCGCCGCTGGGCAGGCGCATGCCGGTGGAGACAGCGCCGCCGCCGATATACCACTGGCCCAGGCCCTGATGCACGAACATCAATGCGCAGGTAGCCAGCATGTCGGGGATTTTGCAGACCAGAATGAGGAACATGGTCAGCTGATACATCACCAGTGTCACGAGGATGCACACCGCGACACAGGCCCACAGCGGCAGGCCGTACCACAGGTACATGCTCACGAACACATACGCCGAGCAGCTGGCCAGCGTACAGGCCGACATGTCAAAGCCGTCGGGGGCCATGGTCACCGTGGCCGCAATGCCGAACACCGTGGTGATGGACATGGCGCGCAGGATGTTGATCATGTTGTTGACGGACATGAAGCGGTTGCCCTTGAGCAGGGTGAACACCACAAAGCACAGCACCAGCGTGATGACGGCCGCCCAGTCCAGCAGGAAGCGGAGGAAAGTCTTGTTTTGCTTTGTCGCCAGCGGATTTGGTTTCAACGTTGCTTGCATAACGGAATGCCCTCCTGTTATAGCCTGCCCTGCGGTCAGGCGTACTTTGTGGTGCTGCCCACGGCGTAGTGCATGATCTCATCCTCGTTGGTTTTGGCGGTTTCCAGCTCCGCCATGATGTGACCATCATAGAGCACGTAGATACGGTCCGTGATGGACAACAGCTCGGAGTTTTCACACGAGGCATAGATCACGCTGCTGCCGCGCTTGGTGATGTCGTTGATCAGACGGAAGATGTCCTGCTTGGCGCCCACGTCCACGCCCTTGGTCGGCTCGTCGAAGATGTACACGTCGCAGTCCGCGGCCATCCACTTGCCCACGGCCACCTTCTGCTGGTTGCCGCCGGAAAGGTTCCTCACATACTGCTTGATCGACGGAGTCGCGATGCCCAGGTCGCTTACGTACTGACGGGCGTTGGCGTCCACCTTGTTCTTGAGGATGAAGGACGCCTTGCAGAACCGGCTGAGCGAGGCGGCGGACAGGTTGAAGCTCACGTTTTCGTTCACCAGCACGCCTTCCTTGCGGCGCTCCTCCGGCACGAGGGCGATACGGCTTTTCACCGCGTGGGAGGGGTTCTTGATCTTGAGCTCCTGACCGTTCAAGCGCACGATTCCGGCTGTGCGCTCATAGGCGCCGAAGATGGTCTTGCACAGTTCGGACTTGCCCGCGCCCACCAGACCCGCGATGCCTACGATCTCACCCCGGCGCACGTAGAAGGACACGTCGTTGACCTTGCCGTCCGCGCCGGAAAGGTTATCCACCTCGAACACCTTTTCGCCGAT
>USFL01000114.1 GCA_900553905.1 uncultured Eubacteriales bacterium
CGGGTCCGCGCCCGCCTTGGTCGCCAGCACCAGCGCCTCGGAGACCGCGGCGATCGTCAGGTTCACGATGATCTGGTTGGCCAGCTTGGTTACGCACCCCGCGCCCCCCGCGCCCACCAGCGTGAGGCTCGTGCCCATATACGCCAGATAGGGCCTGGCCGCGTCAAAGGCCGCTTGCGTGCCGCCGATCATGAAGGCCAGCGTGCCGTCGATGGCCTTGGGCTCCCCGCCGCTGACCGGCGCGTCCAGGAAAAGAACGCCCCGCTCCTGCGCAAAGCGGTGGCAGGCCTTCGCTTCCTCCGGGGTGATGGAGCTCATGTCCACCGCCAGCGTGCCGGGGGCCATATGGGCCAGCATCCCGTCCTCCCCCAGCAGCACCTGATGCACGATGCTCCCGTTGGGCAAAATGGTGAACACCGCCTCGCAGCTTTCCGCGATCTCCGCCTGGGACGCCGCCCTGGCCCCCTGGTCGCAAAGCGCCTTCACGGCCGCCTCGCTAAGGTCATTCACATAGAGCTCGCATCCCGACCGAAGCAGGTTGAGCGCCATGGGCCTGCCCATGATTCCCAGTCCCACAAACCCGATTTTCATACCGCATGCCTCCTCGCGCGTTCTTGATCGCGCATGAATTTCGCCTGTATCCGACCGGGGCGGGCCGCGTCCCGCTCCTTCCGGTTATTCCCATGTGCGTAGTATAAATCAATCGTCCCCGTTTGTAAATGGCGCGGCCATCTTTCCCCCGGCGCAGCAAAGAAAACCGTTTCCGCGTTTTTCGCGGAAACGGTTTCTCATGCCGCCGGCCGTCAGGCAAAGGCGGCCAGCAGCTTTTCGTGCACCAGGCCGTTGGAGGCGGCCAGCGGCGCGCTGCGCCCCTTCATCGCCGGAGGCCGGCCGTCCAGCAGCGTCAGCCGTCCGCCCGCCTCGGCGAGAATCAGCCAGCCCGCGGCGTAATCCCACGGGTAGAGGTAATGGAACACCGAGGCCGTGAAGCGTCCGCAGGCCGTATAGCACAGGTCCAGCGCCGCCGAGCCGGTGAAGCGCATGCCCCGTCCGCGCATGTGCAGGGCGAACACGCGCTCGAAGTAGCCGCGCTGCCCCTCGCCGATGGTCGCGGGCCCGGCTTCCACGCCCAGCACCGCCTCCTCCAGCGTTTCGTCGGCGTTTACGTGGATGGGCCGGCCGTTGAGCGTCGCGCCCTTCCCCAGCTGCGCCAGAAACATTTCCTGCGTAAAGGGGTTGTACACGCCCGCCGCCAGCAGCCTCCCGTCCTCGGCATAGCCGCAGGAGATGGCGCTGAGCTGCATATGGTACATCAGGTTGGTCGTTCCGTCGATGGGGTCCACGATAAAGACCCTGCCGCTCAAATCGCCGCCGTCCGCCTCTTCCTCGCTGAACACGCGGCTGCCGGGGACCAGCCCGGGCAGCGCGCCGCGCAGATAACGGTCGATGGCCAGATCCGTGCTGGTCACAAAGTCGGACCTTCCCTTGGCCGTAACGTTCAGGCTCTCCGTCAGGGCCAGGTCGCCGGCCTGACGCAGCGTCCGCTCCAGTTTCTCAAGCATGGTTTCCCTCCCCCGCCGCAGGACGCGGCTCATCGCTCCGGCTCCACCACGGAGAATCCCATTTCGCGCAGCATCCCGGCGTAATCGCCGTCCAGGTGCATGCAGTTAACGCCCGCGCGCTTTTCCGGGGGAATGCGCTCGGCCAGGCGGCGGTAGCAGCAGTGTCCGGCGGATTCGTGGCTGGCCGTATCATGGTAGAGGCGCGCGATCTTCCCCTCCAGATACCCCTGGGCCACCTCGTCGGGCAAGATGGCCGAATCGCCGCTGAAGTAGACGGTCTCGCCCTCGCCGGTGATCACGTAGCCAAAGGCGCGCATGTCCTGGGCATGCGGCACCTCCACGGGCCGGGCGCTCACCGGGCAGTCCTCATCCAGCGCGGGCTGGTAGCGGTAGAAGTCGGGCGCGATGCCCTGTAGCGCCAGCATGCGCACCACCGTATCCACCGGATGCACCACCGTCACCTGAATCTTGAGCACGCAGTGCGTGTAGGACATGAGCGAGGCGAGCGATCCGGCATGGTCGGCGTGCAGGTGGGTCAGCAGCACGTACACGCGCCCGTAGCGCGTGAGGTCAAACCGGCGGTACACCTTTTCAAAGGCGCTTTCGCCGAAGTCCAGGAAGAACAGGTCCCCGCCGGCCTCGAAGTAAGCGTTGGTATTGCCCTCAACGGGATAGAAGGCAGCTCCCCGGCCCAGGAATTTCAGGTCAAGCATCGGCTGTCACTCCTTGACGCCCGCGCTGACAAAGCTGTTCATGAACTGCTTTTGCATAATGAAGAACGCCAGCAGCAACGGGGCGATGATGATGAGGGTCGCGGCGCAGACGTTGGCCCACTGCATATCGGCCTCCTTGGATTTGGCGAAGATGGCCAGGCCCACGGTCAGCGTGCGGTTGGTGGGGGACTTGGTCACGATCAGCGGCCAGAGGTAGTTGTTCCAGTGATAGCTGACCGAGATGACCGCAAAGGACATGTACGCGGCCTTCGCGCAGGGCATGTACACCTGCCAGATGGTCTGTTGCAGGTTGGCGCCGTCGATGCGCGCGGCCTCGCCAAAGGCGCGCGGCACGGTCTTGAAGTGCTGCCTGAGCAGGAAGATGGCCAGCGCGCTGCCCAGGAAGGGCGCCATGATGCCCAGCTTGGTGTCGATCAGGCCCATCTCGGAGAGGGTCATGAAGTTGGGGATGATCAGCACGTCGTTGGGGATGATGATCTGCATGAAGATCACCACGAACATCAGCGCCTGCCCCTTGAAGCTGTAGAAGGCGAGGGCATAGCCTGCCAGCGTGGAGGTGACGAACTGGATGGCGAAGGTCACCACGACCAGGATGATGGTGTTGAGGTAGTACTGGCCGAAGGGGATGGCGTTCCACACATAGGTCAGGTTCTCGGTGGTGAAGGGCGTGGTGGGGATGAAGGACATGTTGAACGACGGCTCGGTCAGGGCCGTGCCGATCAGCCACACCAGCGGCGCGAGCCAGATCAGGCCCAGGAGAATGGACAGCGTGGTCAGCGCGCCGGAATTGAACTTTTTCAGCGTCATGGTTCTCATCCTCCCTTGCATCAGGCGTAATGGATCTTGCGGTCCTGGCTGAAAAAGCGCGGCATGGACACCACCAGCAGCAGCACCAGCATGATCACCGTCAGCGCGGAGGATACGCCGTAATTCATGTTGGTGAAGCCCTGCTGATAGATGTAGTACAGCAGCAGCGTGCTGGCGTTGTTGGGCGCGCCCTCGGTCATGATGATGACGTGGTCGGCCAGCTTGAAGCAGTTGGTGAAGGCGATCGTGGACACGAACAGCGTGGTGGGCGCCAGCAGCGGCAGCGTGATGTGGCGGAAGGTGCGCCAGCCAGTCGCGCCGTCAATGGAGGCTGCCTCCAGCACATCGGCGTTGATGCTCTGCAGGCCGGAGAGGAAGAATACCATCAGGTATCCCGCCTCGCGCCACACGTACATCACGGCCATGGCAGGCAGCACCGTGTCCTTGTTGGACAGCACGTTGAGCGGCCCCACGCCTATTGCGATCATGATCTGGTCAAACAGGCCGTTGCGCGCCATGTAGATGAACATCCACACGCTGGCGATGGCGATCATTGGCATGACGGACGGGTAGAAATAGCTGGTGCGGATAAAGCCGATATGACGTCCCTTTCGGTTGACCAGCATGGCCAGCGCCAGGCCCAACACCATACTGGGAATCACGGTATAGAGCGCAAAGACGGCGGTGTTGCGCATGACCTTCCAGAAGGTGGCGTTGCGGAACAGCCGCGCAAAGTTGTCAAAAGCGATGAATTCGGGGGCTTCCATGCCCATGCGGTATTTGGTCAGGCTCAGGTATACGCTGCGAAGGACCGGGTACACCGTAAAGATCAGCATGATGATCAGCGCGGGCGCAATCAGGCCCCAGGCGGTCAGCACTTCCTTGCGGCGGCGCTCTGCGGCGGTGGAGATGCGGTTCATGGCGTTCATCCTCTCTGGCACAAACGGTCGCAGGATACAAGGCGGGGCCACGGACTGTGCCCATGGTCCCGCCGCTTCAAGCGGGTGCGTTACTGGTAGTCAAAGAGCAGGTCGTCGCCCTGCTGCTGGGCGGCTTCCAGCGCCTCGGCGGCGGTCATCTCGCCAGTCACGGCAGCCTGGATGTTGTCGTTGAGGATGCGCCACATCTCGGCGGCGGAGTAGGTGGTCAGCTCGGGCTGCGCATAGGGCAGCTGCTCGTAGGCCACCAGCGCCTGCGGGAAGTCGGCATAGTAATCCTTGAGCAGCTGGGTCTCGTAGCAGCTCTCGCGGGTGGCCACATAGCCGGTGTCGATGGACCACTGCGCCGCGCGCTCGGTGGAGCAGCAGAACTTGATGAACTCCCACGCGGCCTTCTGGCGCTCCTCGGAGATGCCGTTGGTGATGTAGAAGTTGCCGCCGCCGGTGGGAGCGCCATACTGACGGCCCGCGGGCAGGAAGCACACGCCAAAGTCAAAGGTGGCGTTGTTGCGGATGTTGGTCAGGTTGCCGGTGGTGTGGTAGATCATGGCCACCTCGCCCGCCAGGAACTGGGTGGGCAGGTCGGTCCACTGCACGATGCCGGGGGCCATGCACATATACTTGTTTTGCAGGTCCAGCCACAGCTGGAGCGCCTCGATGTTTTCGGGGGTATTGAAGTAGACTTCCTTGCCGTCGGCGCTCATCAGGCCCACGCCGTTGGTGCAGTTTTGCAGGGAGAAGCCCGTGAAGGCCCACTGGGCGGAGCCGGAGTTGAGCGCGATGCCCACGCCGTAGCGGTTTTCATTGGTCAGCTTCTGGGCGTACTCCACCATCTCGTCCCAGGTGGTGGGAGGCGCTTCGGGGTCCAGGCCCACTTCCTCAAAGGCGTCCTTGTTGTAGAACATGACCATCGTGGAGCGCTGGAAGGGGATGGAGTAGATGCTGCCGTCCACGTAGGAGTCCAGCATGAAGCCGTCGATGAAGTCGTCCACGAAGGCCTGGCCTTCGGGGTCGGCGGCGATCAGGTCATCCAGCGGCATGGCCATCCTGGTATCGGCCATGGTGAAGCGCTGGGTCGCCAGGCTCACGAACAGGTCGGGCGCGTTGCCGCCCTG
The DNA here is from genome assembly GCA_900553905.1 of uncultured Eubacteriales bacterium. GTDB lineage: Bacteria > Bacillota > Clostridia > Christensenellales > Aristaeellaceae > Limiplasma > Limiplasma pullistercoris. The sequence goes on from USFL01000114.1 coordinate 5,157, forward strand.
AATGGCGGTCTGAATGGCCGTCACCGTGTCGTCATAGTTGCCGGTGTAGACGGCCTGCACCTGCACGTCGGGGTTCTCGGCGTTGAAATCGGCGGTCATCTGGTCGATGAGCTTGGCCGCGTCGCCGCCTACGTTGACGGGGAAGTACATCGTAAGCTGCAGCGGCTCTTCCGCCAGGGCGGAAAGGACCGTGGAGCTTACCAGCGTCATGAGCACGAGCACGAAAGCGAGGAGTTTTTTCATGGGGGCAGCCTCCTTATGTTTTTTTCTTGATGGGATCATGATAGCATAAAAAATGAATCGTGTCAATCGTAATTTTGGAAATAATGTCGAATGTTTTCCGGTTTTTTTAAAAAGGTTTGCCAAATCGGGCCGGATAATGGTATAATGAGAGGCAGTTCAAGTAGAGAAACGATTCAATTTCTTCATCATTCATGGATGCGAGGTGTCATATGGTAACCATCAAGGACATTGCCAAAGCCGCCGGCGTGGCGCAGGGCGGTACGGATGCGGGCCATCAGCTCCATCATGCCGAAG
>USFL01000115.1 GCA_900553905.1 uncultured Eubacteriales bacterium
GGTCACCTGCGGGTTGGTGCAGGTCACGCCGATGGCGGGGATGCCGGCGTCGGCAAAGTACTGGGAGCCGGCGATGGACACGCCGGAGCCGTAGGAGCCCAGCACCACGCTCACGCCCTCGCTGACCAGCTGCTGCGCGGCAGAAGGCGCCTTGTCGGCGGAAGAGCCGTTGTCGGCGTAGACGAGCTCAACGGTATAGGTTTCCCCGCCGATTTCAACGGTGGGCTGCACGCTGTTGGCGTACTGCATGCCCAGCATTTCCTGCTTGCCGCCCGCGCCGCTGTCGCCGGAGGCAGGCTCGAACACGCCGATCTTAACGATGTTTTCGCCAAGAGCGAACGCCGGAATCATCATCAGAACCGCCAGTAGGATGGCTACGATTTTTTTCATACGTTGGTCCCTCCTGTATCAGTGATTGGGGTTGCAAGCATTATATAACTTTACCGCAACAAAGTGCAACCCTAACGCATGAGAAGTGCACAAGAAAAACATGACACCCTTGTTATCTATTTTTTGTAACAATCGGGAAACACGGAAAATACAGTGCCCGAAATCCTGAAAAAACAACGTCTCTATTGCTGCTTGGCTTTTTTTGAAATTGCGCCGCACATTTTGGCACTTGACTTGCCGGCCGTTTGAGGTATACAATGCATCCCATACAAGGCGTCGATGGAGTGACGTGGCCGCATCCTTCCCGCCCAGAGAGCCCCCGGCAGGTGCGAGGGGGCGCGGGAACGCGGTGAATTCCGCTCCGGAGTCGTCCGGCTGAAAACAGGCAAGTGGGCCGGACCGGGTCAGACCCGTTACCAGTCTGTGAGCAATGCTGGTTGCTCATGAGGCCGGAACCCGTTTCCGGCGAAGCAGAGGTGGTACCGCGTGATGATGCGCCCTTTGTTTTCCCGCAGCGTGGCGGGAAAGAGGGGCGTTTTCTGTTTTATGGGCGCTTCAACCGGGCCATGCCCGTTTGAAAATCTTTGGAACCATTGTAGGGAGGTAGGTATTTATGAAGAAACTCGTTTCCATTCTGATGGCGGCTGTGCTGCTGCTCTGCGCCGGGGCGGCCATGGCGGAGGGACAGACCTATACCGTAGGCATTTGCCAGCTGGTCACGCACGACGCGCTAGATGCGGCCACGCAGGGCTTCATGGACGCGCTGACAGAGGAGCTGGGCGACGCCGTCACCTTTGACGTGCAGAATGCTGCAGGCGATTCCAACACCTGCTCCACCATCGTCAATTCCTTTGTGGCTGCCGATGTGGACCTGATCCTGGCCAACGCCACCGCGGCGCTGCAGGCGGCCGTGGCTGCGACGGCGGACATCCCGATCCTGGGTACTTCCGTCACCGAGTACGGCGTGGCGCTGGATATTGACGACTTTGGCGGCACCGTAGGCGGCAACGTCTCCGGCACCTCCGACCTGGCTCCGCTGGACCAGCAGGCGGCCATGCTCCAGACCCTCTTCCCCGACGCCAAAAACGTGGGCCTGCTCTACTGCTCGGCCGAGGCCAACAGTCAGTACCAGGTGGACACGGTCAAGGGCTACCTGGAGGAGATGGGCTACACCTGCACCCTCTACCCCTTCGCCGACAGCAATGACGCCGCCGCTGTGACGCAGACCGCCGCCGACGCCAGCGACGTGATCTACGTACCCACCGACAACACCGTGGCCGCCAACACCGGCATCGTGGATAACATCTGCCAGCCCGCGGGCGTGCCTGTGATCGCCGGCGAGGAAGGCATCTGCAAGGGCTGCGGCGTGGCGACGCTGTCCATCAGCTACTATGATCTGGGCGTGACCACCGGCAAGATGGCCGCTAAGATCCTGACCGGCGAGGCGGATATCTCCACCATGCCCATCGCTTATGCCGAAAACTTCACCCCCAAGTTCAATACCGTCATCGGTGAGGCCCTGGGCGTCGCCATGCCGGAGGGGTATACGGCCATCGAGTAAGCGCCGGAGCGCTTGAAAACGGCGGGAAAAGGCGCAGAGTCTTTTCCCCCGTTTTTGCGGTTTTTGAAAACAGCGGCAGCGGGCGCGCCCCGCTGCGGAATTGGGGGAAAAATACATTGTCGAGCTTTCTCAACGAGCTGCCCGGCGCCGTTTCCCAGGGCCTCGTCTGGGGCGTCATGGCCATCGGGCTCTACATCACCTATAAGCTGCTGGATATCGCCGACCTGACGGTGGACGGCTCCTTCTGCACCGGCGGCGCCGTGGGCGTGATGCTGATCACGGGCGGCTGCAACGTATGGGTTTCGCTGCTGGCGGCCATTCTGGCCGGAATGCTGGCCGGGCTGGTTACGGGGCTTCTGCACACTGCGTGCGGCATTCCCGCCATCCTGTCGGGCATCCTTACGCAGTTGGGGCTGTGGTCGGTGAACCTGGCCATCATGGGCATGAAGGCGAACCAGTCGCTCAACGTCAACAAATACGACCTGCTGGTATCTCTTCGCTACCTGCAGGATGTGAGCAAGGGGACGCGGGGCTTCTGGCAGCATCCCATCTTCGTGGCGGGGATGTTCACGCTGGTCATCATCGCCGTGCTGTACTGGTTCTTCGGCACGGAGCTGGGCTGCTCGCTGCGCGCCACGGGCGCGAATGGCAACATGGCCCGCGCCCAGGGCATCAACACCAATTTCAATAAGGTGCTGGGCCTGATGGTCTCCAACGGCCTGGTGGCGCTTTCCGGCGCACTGCTTTCGCAGTACCAGAGCTTCGCGGATATCAACATGGGCCGCGGCGCCATCGTGATCGGCTTGGCCGCCGTGATCATCGGCGAAGTCATCTTCGGCAAGATCTTCCGCAACTTTGCCCTCAAGCTCCTGGCGGTGGCCATCGGCTCCATCATCTACTACGTGGTGATACAGGCCGTGGTCAGCCTCAGCGGCATCAATTCCAACTACCTCAAGCTCCTTTCCGCCGTGATCGTGGCGCTGTTCCTCGCTGTCCCCTACTGGAAGGCGCGCTATCTGGACCGGCCGGTCAGCAAAGGAGGGAAGCGCCATGCTTGAGATCATCGACCTGCACAAGACCTTTAATCCCGGCACTGTCAATGAAAAGACCGCGCTGGACGGCGTTTCCCTCACGCTCAAGGACGGCGACTTCGTCAGCGTCATCGGAGGAAACGGCGCGGGCAAGTCCACGCTGCTCAACGCCGTTGCGGGTACCTGGCTGGTGGATTCGGGCACCATCGCCATCGACGGCGTGAACGTGACCCGCCTTTCGGAGCACAAGCGCGCCCGCTTCATCGGCCGTGTGTTTCAGGATCCCATGATGGGTACCGCCGCCACCATGCAGATTGAGGAGAATCTGGCCCTGGCCCTGCGCCGCGGCAAGCGTCGCACGCTGCGCGTGGGCATCACAGCCGCCGAGCGCGAAGAGTACCGCGAGCTGCTGAAGATTCTTGGCCTGGGGCTGGAGGAGAGGCTGACCACCAAGGTGGGGCTTCTCTCCGGCGGCCAGCGACAGGCGCTGACGCTGCTCATGGCCACGCTGCAAAAGCCAAAGCTCCTGCTTCTGGACGAACACACCGCGGCCCTGGACCCCAAGACCGCTGCCAAGGTGCTGGAAACCACGGAGCGCATCATCCAGCGCGACCACCTGACGACGCTGATGATCACCCACAACATGCGCGATGCCATCGCCCACGGAAACCGCCTGATCATGATGTATGACGGGCGCATCGTGGTGGACGTCAGCGGCGAGGAAAAGCGCCGCCTGACGGTGGAGGACCTGCTGGCCCTGTTTGAGAAGGCCAGCGGACAGGCGCTTGCCAGCGACCGAATGCTTCTGGGCTGAACGGCCGTTCCCCGAAATAACAAACGCCCCGGCGCTGCTTGAACAGCCTCCGGGGCGTTTTGTTACGTCTTTTTCAGTGCGCGCCCGCTTTGTCCACGCCGGCCGAGCAGCGCTACGCCGCAGAGCATGAGCAGCGGAAACGCGACGCCAACCGCCAGTCCTGCAGCCAGCCGGCCTCCGGCTGCATTGGCCGCAAGGCCTACCACCGTAGGTCCCGCCGTGCAGCCCAGATCTCCCGCCAGAGCCATGAGGGCGAACATCGCAGTGCCCCCGCCGGGCAGCGCGGCCACCGCCGTGCTGCAGGTACCCGGCCAGAAGATGCCTACAGAAAAGCCGCATAGCGCACAACCTATGAGCGCCAGCACGGGGTTTGCGCTCGCTGCCGCCGTAACATAGCAGGCGATACAAAGCGCCGCGCTCCCCATCATGGCGGCGCGCAGGGGCAGGCGTCCGCTGTATTTGCTGTAGAGCGCGCGGGCGGTTCCCATCAACAGCGCGAAGGCGCAGGGACCCGCCAGGTCGCCCATCTCCTTGCCCATGCCCAGGCCCGCCTCGGCAAACGCCGACGCCCACTGGCTCATTCCCTGCTCGGACGCGCCGGAGCACACCATCATCGCCAGCAGCAGCCAAAACACCTTCTGCTTCATCAGCCCGCGAATGGAAAGCGGCTTTTCTCCTTGGGCGATGCGGCGGATGGGTACCCGCGAAAACAGCAGCGCATTGCCCAGCGGCAGCAGCGCCCACAGGCAGGCCAGCACAGGCCACCGCTCCACCCCCGCCATACGGAAAAACAGCGTGGACAGCAGCACAACCGCCAAATGCCCCCAGCAGTAGAAGGAATGCAGCAGGCTCATGGCCGCTTCTTTTCGCGGCGTAGGGCACGCCTCCACAATGGGGCTGACAAGCACCTCGATCAGCCCACCGCCCATGGCGTAGAGCACGACCGCCACCATCAGCCCCGCATAAGCGGAACCGAAAATCGCAGGCAGCGCCGCAAGGCCCGCCAGCCCGGCGGCAGCCAGCACATGCGCCGCGATCATGCAGGGTCGGTAGCCGATTTTGTCCACCGCCTTGGCGGAGAGCAGGTCCACCACAAGCTGGACCGAAAAGTTGAGCGTGGTCAGCAGCGTGAGCTGTTCCAGCGACAGCCCCCACTGTGCGCGGAAGGTAAGCAGCAAAAGCGGAGCAAGATTGTTGACGGCAGCCTGGGTAATCAAGCTGAGATAGCTGGCCGTCAGGGTATGTGAATCCTTGAATCGCATGAACGCCGGGCCTCCCTGTCAGTCCGCGGCCGCGCCCCGGCGGCGCAAAGCCGCGCCCACAAATTCGCGGAACAGCGGATGCGGGCGGTTGGGACGGCTCTTGAGCTCCGGATGGAACTGCACCGCCACGAAGAAGGGATGGCTGGGAATCTCCACGATCTCCACCAGGTTGCGGTCCGGGTTGCGGCCCGCGACGATCATGCCGCCGGCCGTAAAGCGGTCCAGAAAGGCGTTGTTGAATTCGTAGCGGTGGCGGTGGCGCTCCCAGATTTCCGCGGTTCCGTAGGCCCTTTCGCTGATGGTGCCGGGCGTGAGCAGACAGCGGTACTTGCCCAGGCGCATGGTACCGCCCAGGTTGCCCAGGTCCTGATCCTCCATCAGGTCGATCACGGGATAGGTGGTGTGCGGGTCCACCTCGCTGGTGTGCGCGTCGCGCAGATCCAGCACATGGCGGGCAAATTCCACCACGGCCATCTGCATGCCCAAGCACAGCCCCAAAAACGGCAGGCCGTTTTCCCGCGCGTACTGAATCGCGGCGATTTTGCCCTCCAGCCCCCGCGCGCCAAAGCCGCCCGGCACCAGCACGCCGTCCGCGCCAGCCAGCATCTCCCCCGCG
>USFL01000116.1 GCA_900553905.1 uncultured Eubacteriales bacterium
CGGTGGTGGGCACCGGCCGCAGCGACTACGATAACCAGATCAACAACGTGCTGGCGTTCCCCGGCATCTTCCGCGGGGCGCTGGATGTGCGTGCGCGCGACATCAACGACGAAATGAAGATGGCCGCTTCCCGTGCCATCGCCTCTCTGGTATCCGATGAGGAGCTCACGCCCCGCTACATTCTGCCCGAAGCGTTTGACCGGCGCGTCGGGCCTGCCGTGGCCCGCGCCGTAGCCGAAGCAGCCGTCCGCAGCGGCGTAGCCCGCCTGCCCCTGCCCGACGCGCAGGCATAAGATGCTATCGAAAAGCGCCGTGGGAGCTTGTGCTCCACGGCGCTTTTTCCTCGCGTCACGAAGCGGCGTCATGTGCATGCCGCGCGCCGTGCCACCGGGAAAAGTACCGGTGGCGGAGGGTGCTGGCGTTGTGCGTCATGCTCAGCTTGCCGTGCAAGAGCTGGTTGTCATGCGTAAACACATGCACCGCAAGCAGCAACCAGAACAGAATGTACACCATCAGAAGAGAGATGCAGGCCAGCACCAGCCACAGGCTGATCGCTCCATCCTGCACGCCAAGGGTAATGGCCAGCAACAAGAACGCCGGCGTGGGCATCACCACCAGGTACAGCACCCCATAGCGCACCACGCACTGCCACAGCCTGGGCCGGCCGCCGCTGCGCAGATCCGTAAGGCGCAGGTGCAAAAGCGCCTTGCCCACCGTGCGTCCGCCCGCCAGCCATGTGCCGAGCATAAAATATCCAACAATTCCGACGGCATAGCAGCCGAAAAGCCACGCCGCCATGGCCGCCGCGCCCTCGCCTGACGGCATCACCGAGGGCAGCCGCCAGATCAGCACACCCAGCGCCGTCAGCATCACCACAAAATCCACCAGCGCCGCAAAGCAGCGGCGGGTGATGCTCACCTGCTCGCCCTTTCGGTAGGCGCGCGCGTCCATCTGCTCGCGCGAGGGAAGCAACCGCATCGCCAGGGGCGCCAGCGCGTAGCCCAGGAGGCCGCCGCAGGTGTTGGTCATCAGGTCATCCACATCCGCCAGGCGGTACGGCCTGGGATAGTACCCGTAAAGGCCCGTAAGCTGCGTCAGCTCGAAAAACAGGCTGAGCAGGAAGGATAGCAGCAGCGTTTTTTTCAGGCTGCACCCGAAATAATACCGCAGATAGATTCCCAGCGGCACAAACATAGCCACGTTCGCCGCGATCTGAAAAAAATCCCGATTCCATACCAGGCGGTACCATGTGGCAGGCTGACCCGGATCTACCTTGGCGTTGCGCAGCAGGTCCGCAACCTCCCGAAAAGGAATCAGCTGCACGCGCGCGGAGGTCAGACCGCTGACCGTTTCCACATCCGGCAGCGGCAGGATGACCAGGAAATAGGCGCACATCAAATACAGCACAAACGAATACACGATCGCCGTGCGAAGGAGCAGGATGGCCCCGTACCTGCGGTACTGCGCCAGCATGTAGGGCAGCGTGAGCGCCAGCGCCACAAAGGGAAACAAAACCAGCGCCGATTTGAGCGGCTCGATGTACTGGCTCACAAAAAGCTCCTTACATTTCAAATTTGGGCAGCCCGGCGGTCAGGCGCTCATAGCCCTCGATCACCTGATCGCACCAGGCGTCAAAGGCGGGGTCCAGCCGCTGGCATTCCGGATGGCTGTAGATGTAGTCAACCGCCTCGCGTACGCCCTGATCAAAACGCTTCGCCGCCACAAATCCCGGCACGGCGCGCTTGATTTTGGCATTGTCGAAGATCACGGTGTTGCTCTTGTCCCCCAGGAGCGACCCCACATAGCTTTGGCACAGCGCGCCCAGCGTTTCGCTGGCGATGTGCACCAGGCGCGGCTTCACCCCCAGCGCCGCCCCAATGCTCCCGTACACCTGATTCCAGGTCAAGCTCTCGTCGCCCGTGATGTGGAACACCTCTCCCAGGGCGTGCACGTTGCCCATCAGCCCCACGAAAGCCACGGCAAAGTCGTCGCTGTGGGTCAGCGTCCACAGCGTCAGGCCGTCGCCCGGCACGATGACAGGCTTGCCTGTGCGCATCCGCTCCAGCACCTGAAAGCTGCCAGCCGGCCCATGCAGCGCCACGGGCACGCTGCGCCGGCAATAGGTATGGCTGGGCCGGATGATGGTGACAGGAAAGCCCTGCCCGCGGTAGGCGGCCATCAGCATATCTTCGCAGGCGGCCTTCTGGCGGCTGTATTCCCAGTAAGGATTGCACAGCGGCGTTCCCTCGGTGATCCACGGCGAGGACAACGGCTTTTGATACGCCGACGCCGAGCTGATAAAAAAGTACTGTCCCGTTCTGCCGGAAAACAGACGGATGTCGCGCGCCACGTCCTCGGGCGTGTAGGCGATGAAGTCCGCCACCACGTCGAACGCCTGCCCCTTCAGCGCGTCCCGCACCGCCGCCTCGTCACGGATATCCGCATGGATGGCGCGCGCGCCCTGGGGCATGCGCGCGTCCGCGTTGCCGCGGTTGAGCAGCGTCAAGTCCCATCCGCGACTGACGCACAGCGCCGAAATGGACGAGCTGATGGTGCCCGTGCCGCCGATAAACAGTGCCTTCATAAGAAAAAGCCCCCTTCGCGCTTGTTACGCCCCACATGGTATCACACAGCGCTCGGGTTTGCAAGGCGGCGCTTGCATTTCCACGCGGTACAGGCTATAATTCTTACATACGTTTTTTTGAAGGGGAAAGGGGGTGCGCGCTAAAATGGATCTCTTTGATCCAAAGCTGCCTTTTTTCAAAGGAAATCTGCACTGTCACACCACGGTGAGCGACGGAAAGCTCAGTCCTGACGAGGTCGTGGCCCTCTACCGCGATCTGGGATATGATTTTCTGGCCCTGACCGATCACCGCCGCCTGTCCGAGCCCACGCATCTGGAGGGATGCATGCTGTTGCTCAGCGGCATGGAGATGGATTTTACCCTGCCCGGCGAGGTGCTGCACCTGATCGGCGTGGGCATGGACGAGCGTCTGGAACGCTACGACCTGTCCGGCGGGCCGCAGCGGTGCATCAACCTCTACCGCCGGTGCGGCGGCCGCGCCATCGTGGCGCATCCGGCCTGGTCGCTCAACACCGTGGCCACGCTTGCGGCCCTGCAGGACGTCACCGCCGCGGAAATCTACAACAGCGTGTCCACCTATCCCTGGAACGGCGACCGTGCCGATTCCTCAAACGTGCTGGACGTAGCGGCGGCGCATGGCGCGCTGTACCGCTTCGTCGCCTCGGACGATTCGCACCGCTATCAGGGCGAGGCCGGACGCGCCTTCACGATGGTGCAGGCCGGGGAGCTCAGCCAGGAAAGCCTTTTCGACGCGCTGGACCAGGGCAGGTTCTACTGCTCGCAGGGTCCGCGCTTCGAGCAGATTTCGGTGGAAGATGACCGCATCGAGGTGACCTGCTCGCCCGTGGATACGGTAATTTTCTACAGCAACCTGATCTGGACGGGCAACCGCTGCCAGACCGGCAAGGACCTGGTCTTTGCCAGCTACGACCTGACCGTCAACCGCGGCGAACGCTACGTTCGCATTCAGCTGATCGACGCCGAGGGCCGGAGCGCCTGGTCCAATCCCATCGTGCTCAGGCCCTAGGCGCAGGTGGCATCAACGCCCTATTTCCATTCTCCCTGCCATGTTTCATCCCGGCACGAGAAAATGCAACAGGAGGTACTTATGCGCGACGTGACCCTGGACCTGACTCCCTTCGAGGAAAAGATTTCCCTGCACCGCTACCTCAAGGAGGCGCTGGACTTTCCCTTTTATTACGGCGCAAACCTGGACGCCCTGCACGACGAGCTGGCCAGCGAGCGCGATCCCCTGCGCATCGCCGTACACTATCCCAAAGAGCCGCGCGGCAAAATGGTGGATTACCTGCCCAAGCTGCTGCGGGTCTTTGAGGATGCGGCGCGGGAGAACTATCATCTGGAAATCACCTATCAGGAAGAGGCGTAACGCCCGGCGCGCCGCACGGCGCATGCGGGGAGGCGGTAGATCATCCGCCTCCCCGTTTTTTGGTCTGAAGCCGGAAAGGCGCGATGCACGGACTCCGCCTCATCCCTTGGCCTGCTGACGGTCCAGAAGCAGCAGCACCATCACGCTCATGTCGTCCCTGGGCGCGCCGCCCCCGGCCAGCAGCGCGTTTCTAAGCAGGGCGTCGGCCATGCGCTGCGGCTGGATGTACAGGCTCTCGGTCAAAGCCTGGGTGAACTGCTCGTCCGTTTCAAAGGCGTCGGCCACGCCGTCGCTGACCATCACAAGGATGTCGCCGCTATGCAGGCGGTACTGCGTGGAGGTCGCCGCCGCCTCCTCCAGAATGCCCAGCGGCAGGGACGCGCCCTCCACCTTCTTCATGTGGCTGCCGCGCACCACCCACGAGGCGCATGCGCCCAGCTTTTCGGAGTATACGTTGCCCGTCCACAGGTCCACGTCGGCCAGGTCCACGGTGGAAAAGCGCTCGTCCTCCTGGGCGGAAAGCATGATGCCGTTTACCGCCGTGATGGCCTGGCGGCGCGTATACCCCGCCTCCAGCAGCAGGGTAAGCAGCTCAAGGGTCTTTTCGCTCTGCCGGTGCGCCTCCTCGCCGTGGCCCATGCCGTCCAGCAGCATCATAAGCAGCCGGCCGCCATCGCAGCGCTTGGCCGAGCACGCGTCGCCGCACACGCCGTCTCCCTCGCCGCGTTCGCCCGCACACACCGACGCCATCCCCACCGACGCGCTGTAGAGCGGAATCTCCTCCAGCTCCACGCGCCCGCGCCCCGCGCGGGTGATGGACAGCGGCAGATCCTCCTCCGTGGCCAGATAGCGCAGCAGCATTTCCAGCGGCTTCTGCACCGGCATCATGCCGTCGGTTTCCAGCGCGGCCTGCAGGTGTCCGTCCACCCGGCGCGCGTAGCTGAGCCGTGCGGGAACGTTGAGCTCCTCCAACGCCAGGTTGAGGATGTGCGCCGCCTTGAGGTCGTTGAGGCTTTCGCCGCCGGCCATCATGCCCAGCTCCCCCAGCGTGCCCGACAACGCCGCCAGGTGCGTCAGCGTCAGCTCCCGCTCGTAGCGCGCCTTTCGGATTCCCGCCTCTCTCCGCTTGAGGACGGCCAGGGCCTCCAGCGCCGTTTCCTCAATGGACTCCGCGCGCAGGCATCCGTGCTCGGCCAGGGCGGGCAGGTTGTCCTCATCCACCGCCTCGCCGCGCTCCACGCGATCCATCATATCCGCGAGCAGACGTTCCGTCCTGACGCGCCCCTTGCCCCAGCAAAGCTCGCGATTGGCGCACCGGGTGCAGAGCAGCTCGCCCAGCTCCTCGCCGCTGGTGACCGCCTGGCTTCCCGGATCGGGCAGGGCCTTGGCCAGCCGCTCCAGTGCGTCGCGCATGTGCGCGATGCGCTGGCTCACAAAGGCCGTCTCCATGCTCCGCACGCCCGGCTCCGGGCCGCGCGCCAGAACCCGTACCTGTTCCAGCACCCATCCCGGCAGCAGCGCATATGCCGCCGCGCCTGCCACCGCCGCCCAGAAGGGAATCGTCGGGCCGCTCAGCGGTGTGAGCGAATAGCCCAGCGCCCAGCCCGCCACCGCCGCCGGCGGCAGCAGCCAGCGCCGCCGCCCTACCGCCG
>USFL01000117.1 GCA_900553905.1 uncultured Eubacteriales bacterium
TGGACTCGTTGTGCTTCCACTCGGTCAGCACGTACGCGCCGGAGGAGATGAAGCCCGCCTCGGTCGCCCAGGCGTTGGGGTTGAGGATGTTGCCATCCGCATCCAGGTAGCCCTCAGCGCCCTCAACTTCGCTCTGCTTCACGGCGAAGAAGGTGGGGAACGCAGCCAGGTCGAGGAAGTACACACAGGGAGCGGCCAGCTCGACGGTCAGGGTCAGGCCGTCATCGGAGGCGGTCACGGCCAGATCATCGGGATAGCCCTTGATGCCGTTGAACATGTAGCTGTAGTCGGCGGCGGTGGCGGTAGCGGCGGCGCGCTTCCAGCTCCACTCGAAGTCCTTGGCGTTGAGCTCGCTGCCGTCGGACCACTTCAGCCCTTCCTTGAGGGTGAAGGTGTAGACGGTGCCGTCATCATTCATGGTGTAGCCGGTGGCCAGGTCGGGCACGAGCTGACCTTCGGCGTCGTAGGTGTACAGACCGGAGAAGGAGTTCACGGCCAGCGTGGCGCCGTCCACGGTGCTGTTGAGCGCCGGGTCGAGCTTGTCGGGCTCGGAGGCCAGGCAGGCGCGCAGGGTGGTGTCTCCCTCCTTGTTGGCATACATGAAGAACTTGTAGCCAAACAGGTTGCTGTACACGTTAGTGACGGCGGAGTCCAGCATGAACGGATCGTTGTAGTAGTAGATGGGCAGGATCGCGCTGGTTTCCATCAGCATGTCCTCAGCCTGGTGCATGAGGGCCTCGCGTTCCTCCAGGTCCGTCGTGGTCTTGATCTCCGCGATCAGCTCATCGTAATGAGTCCAATCGGGTTCGGAGCCTTCATCCGCAAGCGCGGGGGCCATGCAGGCGACGAGCATCATCATCACAAGCAGGGCAGAAAGCAACTTTTTCATGTTTCTATGATCCTCCTGTTTTTATTTCCAAAGGCGGCTTGCACCGCCCTCAGAGTCAGTAATGGGGGTTCCAGCACGCGATGCTGTGGCCGGGTTCGGTTTCGGCCAGCGGCGGGCATTCCTTGGCGCACTTGTCCGTAGCGTAGCGGCAGCGGGTGCGGAACGGGCAGCCCGTGGGCATGTGCAGCGGGCTGGGCACGTCGCCCTCCAGCGGGATGCGGTGGCGGGTGCGGGCCGTGTCGGGATCGGGAATCGGAATGGCCGAGATCAGCGACTGGGTGTAGGGGTGCTGCGGACGGTCGATCACGTCATCGGAAGCGCCCACCTCCACGATCCGGCCCAGGTACATCACCGCGATGCGGTGGCTGATGTGCTGCACCACCAGAAGGTCATGCGCGATGAACAGATAGGCGATGCCCAGCTTCTTTTGCAGGTCCTCAAAGGTGTTGATGATCTGCGCCTGAATGGACACGTCCAGAGCGCTGACGGGCTCATCGCAGATGATGAAGCGCGGATTCACCGCGAGGGCGCGGGCGATGCCGATGCGCTGGCGCTGGCCGCCGGAGAACTCGTGCGCGTAGCGGCGCGCGTGATCGCTGTTGAGGCCCACCAGCGTGAGCAGCTCGGCGATCTTTTCATCGCGTTCCTTCTTGTTCTTGTACAGGTGATGGATGTCCAGCGGCTCGCCCACGATGTCGGCCACGGTCATGCGCGGGTTGAGCGAGGAATACGGGTCCTGAAAAACGATCTGGATATCCTTGCGGTACTGGTCGATATTGGCCGGGGTGAGCGGCGTACCGTTGTAAATCACCTCGCCGGAGGTGGGCTTGTAAAGGTGCAGAATGGTGCGGCCCACGGTGGTCTTGCCGCAGCCGGATTCGCCCACCAGGCCCAGCGTCTCGCCCGGCCGGATGCCGAAGCTCACGCCGTCCACGGCCTTGAGGGGCGTCGTGCCGAACCAGCCGGTACGCACGGGGAAATGCTGCTTGAGGTCGCGCACCTCCAGAATGTACTCGCTCATTGCGCCGCCCCCTCCTTTTTCGCTTCGTCATAGACGCGCTTGACGTTCATCCAGCAGGCGGCCCGGTGATTCTCGTTGATGGGCAGCTCCTCGGGCAGGTCCGTCAGGCAGATCTTCATGGCGCAGTCGCAGCGGGAGGCGAAGGCGCAGCCCGCGGGCATGCTGGTCAGGTCCACCGGGGAGCCCGCGATGGGGATCAGCCGCTGGTTGCGGGTATCGAGCTTGGGGATGGAGCGAAGCAGACCCTTGGTGTACTCGTGGCGGGGATTATAGAAAATCTCGTCCACGGTGCCGCGCTCGCAGATGCGGCCCGCGTACATCACGATGATCTCGTCGCACATGTCGGCGATGACGCCCAGGTCGTGCGTAATCATGATGATGGCCATGCCCAGCTTCTTTTGCAGGTCCTTCATCAGTTCCAGAATCTGCGCCTGAATGGTCACGTCCAGCGCGGTGGTGGGCTCGTCGGCAATCAGGATATCCGGCTCGCACGCCAGGGCCATGGCGATCATCACGCGCTGGCGCATGCCGCCGGACAGCTCGTGCGGATACTGCTTGAGGCGCTTCTCCGGCTCGTTGACGCCCACGAGCTTGAGCATCTCCACGGCGCGGGCGTTGGCCTGCTCATGGTTGCGGTTGGTGTGCAGCAAAATGGCCTCGCGCAGCTGGTTGCCGATGGTGTAGGTGGGGTTGAGGGAGGTCATCGGGTCCTGGAAGATGATGGAGACGCGCTTGCCGCGGAACTCGCTCATCTGCTTTTTGGAAAACTTCACGATGTCCTGTCCCTCAAAGAGGATCTCGCCGCTCTTGATGCGGCCGGGCTCCACCAGAATGCGCATGATGGAATAGGCCGTCACGCTCTTGCCGCTGCCGGACTCGCCCACGATGCCCAGCACCTTGCCCTTGTCCAGGCTGAAGGAAATCCCGTTGACGGCGCGGACCTCGCCGGCGTCCACATCAAACGAAGTACACAGGTTTTTCACCTGCAACAGCGGTGTGCTCATTCGTTCATTACCTCCTCAGCTTGGGGTCGAAGGCGTCGCGCAGGCCGTCGCCCAGCAGGTTGAAGCTCAGCACGATCAGGCAGATGCTCAGCGCCGGGAAGAGCATCTTCCACGGATAGTTCTGCATGCCGCCGCGCGCCGCGTTGGCCAGGGAGCCCAGCGAGGGCATGGGCGCCTGCACGCCCAGGCCGATGAAGCTCAAAAAGCTCTCGGTAAAGATGGCCGACGGGATCTGTAATGCAACGGATATGAAGATGACGCTGATGCAGTTGGGTAAAATATGCTTGCGAATGATGCGGCCGGGCTTGGCGCCCAGGGCGCGGGCCGCCAGGACATATTCGTTGGTCTTGATGGAGAGAATCTGGCCGCGGACCAGACGCGCCATGCTCACCCAATACAGAAGGCCGAACACCACAAAGAGGCTGAGCATGTTGGTGCCCACCTGCGCCAGAATCGTGCCCTTGAGGGCGTTGCCCAGCACCTGGTTGAGCACCACGGAGAGCAGAATCACCATCAGGGTATCCGGCAGGGAGTAGATGATGTCCACGATGCGCATCATGATCAGGTCCACCTTGCCGCCGCAGTAGCCGGAGATGGAGCCGTAGAGCAGGCCGATCACCAGCACGATCAGGCTGGCGAACAGGCCCACCAGAAGCGAAACGCGCGCGCCGTACACCACGCGGATGAAGTAGTCGCGGCACAACTCATCGGTGCCGAAGATGTGCGGGAAGATCTCCTGCCCCTCCTCGATGGCCTTGAGCTCGTTTTCCGAATACTGGAAGGGCGCGAGGTTCTTGGCCGTCTTGTCGCGCTTGCCGTTAACCTCGATCATCTGGGAATAGGAATAGGGATAGACCGAGGGCACCACCACGATGATCACCAGCAACACCGCCAGCACGATCAGACTGGCCACGGCGAGCGGGTTCTTGAAGAGCTTGCGCATGCCGTCGCGGAAAAAGGTGGTGGATTCCCGCATCGTTTCATGCTGCTGCTTTTCCTCGTCCGTAGCAGGAGAAAACTTATTCAGATCAATTTGCAGGCTCAAGAGATTTTTCTTGGGCAGCTGATCTTCTTTGAATTCACGCATTACCGCCATCCTCCTCAATCAAGCTTGATACGCGGGTCGACCGCCTTGTAGATCAGATCGCTGAGAAGCGTGGCGACCACCATGAGCACCGCCAGGAAGATGGTGACGGCCATAATCATGGGGTAGTCCTGATTGTTGATGGAGCTGACGAACTTGGTGCCAAGGCCGCCCACGGTGAATACCGTTTCCACCACCATGCTGCCGGTAAGGATGTAGGCGGTCATGGGGCCCACATAGGTGATGACCGGGATCAGCGCGTTGCGCAGCGCATGCTTGAAGATGACCAGCCACTCATGCACGCCTTTGGCGCGGGCGGTACGGATGTAGTCCTGCCCCAGCACGTCGAGCATGCTGGACTTGGTCAGGCGGGTGATGTAAGCCATGGGATAGAGCGCCAGGGCAATCACCGGCAGCACGTAGTTGGGATTGTTGGGCGACCACACGCCCACCCATTGCAGCTGCAGGCTGAAGACCAGCAGCAGAATGGTGGCCAGAATGAAGCTGGGCACCGAGACAAACAGCGTGGTCACAAAGATGATCACGCGGTCCGGCCAGCGGCCGCGGCAGAGCGCCGCCACCGATCCCAACACCAACCCGATGATCAGCGCCAGCACCGCCGCCATACCGCCCAGCGTGGCGGATACCGAGAACGATTCGGAGATCACGTCTGAAATCTCACGTCCCGTCTTGAGCGAAATGCCGAAATCGCCGTGCGCCAGGTTGCCCAGGTAGATCAGGAACTGCTCGCCCACTGGCTTATCCAGATGGAAGCGCTGCATCAGCATGGCTTCCACCGCCGGGTCCTTGGCCTTTTCACTGGCAAACGGCCCGCCGGGGATGGCGTTCATGGCAAAAAAGGTGATGGCCGCGATGATGAATACGGTTAGGATTGCAAGCAATACACGCTTGACGACATATCTGAGCATTCCGATGAGTCCCTCCCGAAAGCGCGCCGCAAAGCCTTGCGCGCCGCAAAGTTCAGTTCGTTTCCGCGCGGGGCGAAAACCAAGCCGCACGGCCTGGACCGCGCGGCAGCATTGTACATAGGACGCTTTGAGGGCAGTATGCAAAAGTAGACTTTGAAATACCGGTTTTTTCCCGCCGGTACCCCATGCCGATTACCCTCCCAGCGTCCTGCCTCTCACCGGCCCTCGCCATCGAAAATCCATACAGATCAACCCAAACGTCCCTTTCTGCAAAGCATACAATACACAATGTACTATAACACATTCAAACCGCAAAAGTCTACTTAAAAAAACACCGATTTACATAAGGTATGGTTGTCGTAAAAAGAATTGGGAAGGCGATTGGTTCCATTCCTGACGGAATGGGCAAACGCCTTCCTAGATTGTTTTTTTTCTGCATTTCTATGAATACCATCAGCGCGGAGCCGATTTTTCCAGCTCTACCCAGCGCTTCCATTCCGTCTCATCCGCGCCCACGGTGACGCGGTTGCCGCTTCGCACAATCGGGCTGACCAGCGCCATGGGATCGTTCATCAGCTCGGCCAGGATCAGGCTGTCGGTGGACATGTGGGCCACGGGGCGCTCCAGGGCCTTTTTGCCGG
>USFL01000118.1 GCA_900553905.1 uncultured Eubacteriales bacterium
GCGCGCGCACGGCCTGCGCAAGCGCCGGGCGCGCGGACTCGCTGACGGCCTGCAGCACGTTGGCCATCGCGGGGGCGAGGGCGGTCAGATCACACCTGAGCAGCGCATCCTGTGCGGCTGCGTTATCCGGATGGCGCAGCGAGGAGGCGTCCATTCGGTCAAAGGCCGAAAACACCTCGCGTGTGCTCAGACCCTCGCATGGCTGCACCAGCACCAGCCACACCTGCGGCGCGGGCGTGAGGGACTGGATTCGCTCGCCGATGCCGCCCACGCGTGCCAGCCCGCCCGTGAGGAGAAAGGGCACGTCCGCACCCAATTCCAGACCCAAAGACAACAGCTCCGCACGCGAAAGGCCCAGCCCCCACAGGGTATTAAGCCCCTTGAGCGCCGCGGCGCAGTCGGCGCTGCCGCCCCCCATGCCCGCGCCCGACGGAATGCGCTTCTCGAGCTGAATACGGGCTCCCCGGCGCACGCCGCAGCGCTCGCGCAAAAGCAGGGCCGCCCGGTAGACCAGGTTGGACGCGTCATAGCGCACCCCGGCGGAGGAAAGGCCGTCACCCGCCTCGGGCCGGGCCGCGCTCTCTGCGCCGCCGGGCACGGCCTCCAGCGTGAGCTCCTCCGATTCTTCCATCCACAAAAGGTCGCACAGGGATACGGTCTGCATCAGCATATCCATCAGGTGGTATCCGTCCGGGCGTGTGCCCAGAATATCCAGCGTCCAGTTGATCTTGGCATACGCCGCCAGACAAAGCATTGCAACCCACCCTTTCGTTATGGTATAGTTACAGTATACCATTTTTTTTGCAAACCGTTAAGGGGGCGGTATCCCATGCCGGCGATTCCGGTGCTGATTACCATTCGTTCCAGCGCGCACCGCGAGCAGGCCGCGGGGGATGAAACCATCTCCATGCTCACCTCCGGGCGGCTGGAGCTGGAGGAAACCCGCGCCGTGATCCGCTATGAGGAGACGCTGGATGAAAGCCTGCCCGCCCAGCAGGTGGTCATGACCATCGACGATGGGGGAGCGACCATGAGCCGCGGCGGCGAATACGCCACGGACATGGTGTTCCGCATGGGCTGCCGCTATGAGGGCACGTATCGCACCCCCTATGGCGACATGGAGCTGGCCGTATACTGCACGCGCCTGCGCTATGATCTGGGCGAGGACGGGGGAGAGGTGCAGCTGAGCTATCAGCTGGATTTGAACGGCTCCTTCGCTGCCATGCACGATTTGGAAATGCGGCTCATCCGCCAGGGCGATGATTGATCTGGCGGGCGCGCAGCGCGCGATCTATGAGGCGATCCGAGGCGCGGCGGATGCGCCCTGCTTTGTGCGCCTGTGCATGGATCATGACGCTTTGTGGGTGAGCGACCTGCCGCGCCGGACGGAGCGTCTGAATCCGGCCCTCTCGGCGCTGGAATCGTTGGGTCTGCGCTGCGAAACGGACCCGGCCACGGGCCTGTGGCGGCTGGACTGGACGGCGGAGGGCTGGCGCGAACGGCTGGACCAACTGCCGGACCGGACGCCTGCTTTGCCGCGCGATGAAGCGCTGCATCCCGCCTATGCGCTGTGCCGCCTGCTGCTGCTCCACCCCGCGCCGCTTGAGCGCCAGCCCATGGCGCAGGTACGGGAGGTGGCGAAGCTGGCGGCAGGTGCGCCGGGGCCGCTTTTGGCCGCTGTGCCCGCGCTGGCCGGTGAGGCCGCGCAATGCCTTCGCATGGGTATGCCCCTGGCGGAAGGCGCAGGGCGGGTGCTGGCGGACTGGATCGTGCGCATGGATGAGAATTGCAAACAGGAGGGATAGCATGATTCTGAAATACTACGGGCATTCTTTTTTTACCTTGACGCTGGAAAACGGCTCGATGATTGCCTTTGACCCCTACGGCGCATTTTACGAATATCCCCGGCGCCTGCTTAGGGCGGACGTATGCCTGATCTCCCACCACCATTACGACCATGACGGGCCTACGTGCCTGGAGCCGGGCGCGGAGGTGATTGACGCGCCGGGCGCGCATGAGCTGGCGTGCGGCGCGTCCGTTCTGGGCGTGCCCACCTTCCACGATGGGCGGGGCGGGGCGCAGCGGGGCAAGAATACCTTCTTTGTGGTGGAGGCCGAAGGCATGCGCATCGGCCATGCGGGCGATCTGGGACACCTGCCCACGCGCGCGCAGGTTGCGCAGATCGGCCGGCTGGACCTGCTGCTGCTGCCCGTGGGCGGCTATTATACCATCGACGCGGCTCAGGCTCTGGAGGTGCGAAAGCTGCTTCAGCCCACGGTGATGGTGCCCATGCACTACCGCACGCAGTATGATCCTGAAATGAACATCGCGCCGCTTGCGGACTTCCTGGCGCTTTGCGGGGCAGAGGATACGCAGATGCCGCTGCTTCGCGTGGCAAAGGCGGATATCAGCCAGCGCCCGCCCGTTGTGACGCTGGCGGTTCAGCCGGGTTGACAGGCGACTTCGTGCGCGCTACAATCAGGCGAAATCATCCGCATGCAAGGAGCCGATGAATGATGAAATATGTGTTTATTACCGGCGGCGTCGTTTCCTCGCTGGGTAAGGGCGTGACCGCCGCGGCGCTGGGATGCCTGCTCAAGGCAAGGGGTTATCGCGTAAACATGCAGAAGCTCAACCTCTATTACAATGCCGAGCCCGCCTTTTTAAGTCCGCTGGAGCATGGCGAGGCCTTCATCACCGAGGACGGGCACGCCGTGGATCTGGATCTGGGCAACTATGAGCGCTTTGTGGATGAAACCCTTTCCGGCGAATGCTGCTGCACCACGGGCAAGATTCACCGCCGCCTGTTGGAGCGCGAGCTGCGGGGCGAATTCCACGGCATGACCATTCAGGCCATACCGCACGTGGCCAACGAGATCAAAAGCCACATTGAAGGCGTGGCGGAGCGCTCCGGCGCGCAGATCAGCATTGTGGACATCGGCGGCACCGTGGGGGACATGGAGGCGGCGGTCTATCTGGAAGCCATCCGGCAGATGCGCCTGGAGCGGAGCGACCCGCATGACTGCTGCTATGTCCACCTGACGCTGATGCCCTATATCTCCACCGCGGGCGAGCTGAAAACCAAGCCCACGCAAAGCAGCGTGCGCGCGCTGCGCTCCGCCGGCATCCAGCCGGACGTGATCGTCTGCCGCACGGAAAAGCCCATGACTGGCGAGGCGAAGGAAAAGATCGCTTTGTTCTGCAACGTCAACACCGCCAACGTCATTCAGAACATGGATGTGGACCCGCTGTGCAGGCTGCCTTTGGTGCTGGAAAAGGAGGGGCTGGCCCGCGCGGTGCTGTCCGAGCTGCATCTGGAAAACGGCGCACCTGACCTGACCGCCCTGAAAACCTATGTTAACAGCGTAGACGAAGCAGCCGTGTCGCTTCGCGTGGCGGTGGTGGGCAAGTACACCGCCATGCCGGACGCCTACCTTTCCGTGACCGAGGCGTTGCGCCACGCGTGTGCGCGGTGCGGCGTGCAGCCGCGGATCGATCTGGTGAACGCCGAGGAAATCACGCCGGACACGGCGGAGGAGTTGCTGGGCGGCTATGACGCCATCGTGGCGCCAGGCGGCTTTGGCGACCGCGGGGTGGATGGCATGATCGTGGCGGCGCGCTATGCGCGCGAGCGGGGCGTGCCCTTCCTGGCCATCGGCTTTGGCATGCAGCTGGCGGTGGTGGAGGCGGCGCGCAGCCTGCTGGGCATTGCGGACGCGCATACCGCCGAGGCGGACCCGCTGACGGCGCATCCCGTGGTGCGCGTACCGGAGGACCGCATCTGCCAGAACGACAGCCGAGCCGCCACGCGCATGGGCAGCAGCGGCGTGCGCCTGCTGGACGGCGAATTGCGGCGCATTTACGGTGCGGAGGTGGTGGCCGAGCGCCACTCCAACCGCTACGAGGTGGACCCGGCCTACGTGCCCGATCTGGAGCGCAAGGGCTTGCGTCTGGCGGGCGTGAGCATGGAGGCGGGCTACCCCGAAGCGTTTGAAATGGGGGGCCACCCCTTTTACATCGCGGTGGCATACCATCCGGAATATATCAGTCGGCCGGGCAGGCCGCATCCGCTGTTTGTGCGGTTGGTGCAATGTGGACTGAAACGCGCATATGCCCGATAGGCCCGATGCGAAGAGGGGGGACCCGCCTGGATGGGTCCCCCTTGTGCTGTGATATCGTAGAATAAGGAGGCGTGAGCCAATGCCCCTTGCATTTGCCGGAGACGACGCAACCCGCCTCAAGGCCCTGCTAGACCTGTCGGAGGAGAACCTGCGCGCGCTGGAATGGTTCAGCGGCTATCTGAACCTGTGCCCGCGCTTTGTAAGCGGCGAGGATGTGGAGACGCTGACCCGTGAGTGCGGCGTGACCGGCGAGGAGGCGTACCGGCTGCTGATGGCCTCGGCCTGCGGGCTGGACATCGCGGCCGACCCGTGGGCGCGCAGAATGGCGGAGCGCTACTTCCGGCCCGGCGTGCGCTGCCTGGATGCCGCGGCCTGCCGCGCCGACCCGTACTACGCCGCCGTGCGTCTGCCCAAGGCGCGGCAGGGGGACTGGACTTTGGGGTATAAGCGCATCGAGGCTTACGAAGCCTTTACTGCGGGTGATTTGCTCCTTTTGCCCGACGGGCGCGAGGTCCCGCAAGCCGGGTATTTCACGGAGCCGTTTCTGGCCCCGGTCGTGGAGCAGGGCGGGCGGGAATGGATGACCGTCACGCCGAGCGAACTGAGCACCATGACCGCGGATATTCAGGCTGTGGGTGGCAAGGTGGCGGTGTTCGGGCTGGGGCTGGGTTATTATGCCTTCATGGCGGCGCGCAAGCCGGAGGTAGGCCGCGTGACGGTGATCGAGCGCGACTCCGGTGTGATTGCGCTGTTTAGGGAGCACATTCTGCCTGCCTTTGAAAACGCGGAAAAAGTGAGCGTGGTGCAGGAGGACGCCTATGAATACGCCGCCCATATGAGCGGCGAGGGGTACGACTACGCCTATGTGGACATCTGGCATGACGTGTTGGACGGGGTGGAGATGTACCTGAAAATGAAGCGGCTGGAAAACCTTTCCCCGGGCACGCGCTTTCTGTACTGGATCGAAACCTCCATGCTGTGCTGGCTGCGCGGGATGGCTTTGATGGAAATTGCAGAAAAAAAGGACGGCCCGATGCTTGAAGCCATCGGGCCGGTGAAAGGGCTTGAGGATTTGAAGCGGGCGCTTTCGCAGGAGGGGCTGCGCCGCCTGGCGCCGCGCATTCCGCTGGAAGTGACGCGGCGGGACTAGACCGCCTATTCCAGCATCTTGAGGAAGGCCGCCTCGTCGATCACGGGAATGCCCAGGCTTTCGGCCTTGGTGAGCTTGCTCCCGGCCTTTTCGCCTGCAAGCACGAAGCTGGTTTTTTTGCTGACGCTCCCGCCCGCCCGCCCGCCGTGGCGGGCGATGAGCGCCTCGGCCTCGTCGCGGGAGAGCGTGGGCAGGGTGCCCGTGACCACGACGGTCTTGCCCGCCAGCGCGTCGGAGAGCGTGTCGCTTTCGTGCCGCGGCGAAACACCCCCGGAGCG
>USFL01000119.1 GCA_900553905.1 uncultured Eubacteriales bacterium
CGGCGCGGGCCAGCAGAGCCGCATCCACTGCACGCGCCTGGCGGGCGACAAGGCCAACAACTGGTGGCTGCGCCAGCATGAAAAGACGCTGTCTCTGCCTTTCCTCCCCACGCTCAAAAACCCCGACCGCGACAACGCCATCGACCGCTACATCAGCGATGAGTGGGACGATGTGCTGGCTGACGGCATCTGGCAGACGCTCTTTACCGAAAAGCCCGAGATCCTCACCCCCGAGGAAAAGCGCGCGTGGCTTGCGAAACTCACCGACGTTTCGCTGGGCAGCGACGCTTTCTTCCCCTTCCCCGACAACATCGACCGCGCGGCCCGCAGCGGCGTGCGCTACATCGCCGAGCCGGGCGGCTCCATCCGCGACGATCTGGTGATCGAGGCCTGCAACCGTTACGGCATCGCCATGGCGTTTACGGGGCTGCGCCTGTTCCATCATTGATTCGGAGGGCTTTGGCATGAAGGTACTGGTCGTGGGCGGCGGCGGGCGCGAGCACGCCATCGTCCAGAAGCTCAAGGAAAGCAAGGACGTCACCGCGCTCTACTGCGCGCCGGGCAACGGCGGCATCGCGCGGGACGCCGTCTGCGTGCCGATGAAGGCCACGGACGTGGAGGCCATCGCGGACTGGGCCGCCGCGGAAAAGATGGACTATGTGGTCGTCACCCCGGACGATCCGCTGTGCCTGGGGCTGGTGGACCTGCTGGCGGCGCGCGGCATTCCCGCCTTCGGGCCGGACCGGGCCGCGGCCCGCATCGAGGGCAGCAAGGTCTTTGCCAAGGACCTGATGCGCCGCTACGGCATCCCCACCGCGCGCTATGAGGCATTCGACGACGCGGAGGCGGCGCTTGCCTATGTGCGCACGGCTCCCTGCCCCGTCGTGGTCAAGGCTGACGGGCTGGCGCTGGGCAAGGGCGTGCTCATCTGTGAGACGAACGCGCAGGCCGAGGCGGCCGTGACCGAAATGATGAAAAACGGCAAGTTCGGCGCCTCCGGCAGCCGCGTGGTGGTGGAGGAGTTTCTGGAGGGGCCGGAGGTGAGCGTTTTGTGCTTCACCGACGGCACGGCTATCCGCCCCATGGCCGCCAGCATGGACCACAAGCGCGCGCTGGACGGCGACAGGGGCCTCAACACCGGCGGCATGGGTGTGATCGCGCCCAACCCCTACTACACCCCCGAGGTGGCCGCGCGCTGCATGGAGGAGATCTTTTTGCCCACGCTGGCCGCCATGCGCGCGGAGGGTTGCCCCTTCCGCGGGTGCCTGTACTTCGGGCTGATGATCACCAAGGACGGCCCGAAGGTGATCGAGTACAACTGCCGCTTCGGGGACCCCGAGACGCAAGCGGTGCTGCCGCTCATGGAAAGCGACCTGTTTGCCGCCATGCGGGCCACCACCGAGGGCACGCTTGCGCAGGCGGACGTGCGTTTCCGCGACGGCGCGAGCTGCTGCGTGGTGCTCGCCAGCGGCGGCTATCCCGAAAAGTACGAAACCGGCAAGCCCATCGCGGGGCTTGCGGAGGCGGAGAAAGTCGCCCGCGTCTATCACGCGGGCACCAGGGCGCTGGAAGATGGCACGCTGGTCACCTCCGGCGGGCGCGTGCTGGGCGTGACCGCCGTGGCGGACGACCTGCCGGGGGCCATCCGGCTCGCCTACGAGGCCGCGGACCATATCCGCTTTGACGGCCTCCACCGCCGCGAGGACATCGGCGCGCGCGCCCTCAAGGCGCTCGGCTGACACACAAAGGAGAATGAACATGGCAGTTTACCGCGTATATGTGGAAAAATCGCCCGAATACGCCGTGGAGGCGCAGGGCCTTTTGAAGGAGATCCGGCACATTCTGCTCATCAAGAGCGTGACGGGCGTGCGCGTGCTGGGCCGCTACGACGTGGAGGGCATCGAGCGGGCGCTGTTTGATCGCTGCATGCCGGTGGTCTTTTCCGAGCCGCCCGTGGACGTGACTTACGACCGTCTGCCCGAGGGCGCGGACGCGGTGATCGCCGTTGAATACCTGCCGGGCCAGTTTGACGCGCGGGCGGCCAGCTGCGAGGAGTGCATCCAGCTGGTCAGCCAGGGCGAGCGGCCCACAGTGCGCACGGCGCGCGTGTATCTTTTTACCGGAACGCCCACGCCCGAGGAACTGGACCGCATCCGCCGCCACCTCATCAACCCCGTGGAGAGCCGCGAGGCCGACCTTGCCGAAAAGGAGACGCTGCGCCAGCAGTACGACGCGCCCGAAACCGTCGAGACGCTGGAGGGTTTCAATGCGCTGGACGGCGAGGAAATCGCCGCCTTTGTGCAAAAGTACGGCCTGGCCATGGACCGCGACGACCTGGCCTTCTGTCAGGCGTATTTCCAGAGCGAGCAGCGCGACCCCACCATCACCGAGATCCGCATGATCGACACCTACTGGAGCGATCACTGCCGCCATACGACCTTTTTGACCACGCTGGACGACGTGAAGATCGAAAAGCCCGCGGTGGAAGCCGCCTTCAAGCGCTATCTGGCGCTGCGACAGGCGGTGTACGCGGGCCGCGAGGGCGGGCCCAAGCCCATGAACCTCATGGACGTGGCCACCATCGGCGCCAAGGCGCTCAAGGCGCAGGGAAAGCTTCCCAATCTGGACGAGAGCGAGGAAATCAACGCCTGCTCCATCAAGATCGACGTGGACGTGGCCGGGCGCAAAGAGCCGTGGCTGCTCATGTTCAAAAACGAGACGCACAACCACCCCACCGAGATTGAGCCCTTCGGCGGCGCGGCCACCTGCATCGGCGGCGCCATCCGCGACCCGCTGTCGGGCCGCACCTACGTCTATCAGGCCATGCGCGTGACCGGCGCGGCGGACCCGCTGGTGCCCGTGGCCGACACCATGCCGGGCAAGCTCCCCCAGCGAAAGCTCGTGACCACTGCTGCCGCAGGGTATAGCGCCTATGGCAACCAGATCGGTCTGGCGACCGGGCTGGTGGACGAGATGTACCACCCCGGCTACGCGGCCAAGCGCCTGGAGATCGGCGCGGTGGTGGGCGCGGCCCCGGAGCGCAACGTGCGCCGTGAGCAGCCCGCGCCCGGCGATGTGATTATCCTTTTGGGCGGGCGTACCGGCCGCGACGGCTGCGGCGGCGCGACGGGCAGCTCCAAGGTGCACAAGGTGGAGAGTCTGGAAACCTGCGGCGCCGAGGTGCAAAAGGGCAATCCCGTCGTGGAACGCAAGCTCCAGCGTCTCTTCCGCCAGCGCAAGGTGACGCGGCTGATCAAGCGCTGCAACGACTTTGGCGCGGGCGGCGTGAGCGTGGCCATCGGCGAGCTGGCCGACGGGCTGAAAATCGATCTGGACCGCGTGCCCCGCAAGTATGAGGGGCTGGACGGTACGGAGCTGGCTATTTCCGAGAGTCAGGAGCGCATGGCGGTGGTGGTCGCGGCGGAGGACGCCGAAGCCTTCATCGGCTATGCCAACGCGGAAAACCTCGAAGCCACCGTGGTGGCCGAGGTCACGGAGGAGCCGCGGCTCAGGATGACGTGGAAGGGCCATACCATCGTGGACATCAGCCGCGAATTCCTGAACTCCAACGGCGCGGAAAAGCATGCCCGCGCGCTGGTCACGGACGCGAAGGTGGCCCCGGTGACGTTCGCGGGCGAAACCTTCGCGCAAAAGCTGGAAAGCATGGCCGGGGACCTGAATATCTGCTGCAAGAAGGGCCTGAGCGAGCGGTTTGACTCCACCATCGGCGCGGGCACGGTGCTCATGCCCTTCGGCGGCCGCTACCAGATGACCCCCATCCAGACCATGGTGGCCAAGCTCCCCGTAACCGAGGGTGAAACCACCACCGTCAGCGGCATGAGCTACGGTTTCCATCCGCAGGTGATGGCGCAGAGCCCCTACGAGGGCGCGTACCTGAGCGTGGTGGAGAGCCTGATGAAGCTGGGCGCGGCGGGCTTTGACACGCGCAGGGCGTATCTGACCTTTCAGGAGTACTTCGAGCGCATGACCGGCGCGCCGGAGCGCTGGGGCAAGCCGCTGGCGGCCCTGCTGGGCGCGCTGGACGCGCAGATGGACTTCGGCGTGGCGGCCATCGGCGGCAAGGACTCCATGAGCGGCACCTTTGAAACCCTCGACGTGCCGCCCACGCTGGTGAGCTTCGCCATTGCGCCGGGCGTGAGCGGCGAGGTCATCTCGCCGGAGTTCAAGGCCGCGGGGCACACGCTGTGCCTGCTGCGCGCCCGCGCCTTTGACGCCATGGGCGTGAGGCGCAACCTGGACGCGCTCTACGAGGCGATTCGCGCAGGCAAGGTGCTCTCCGCCTGGGCGTTGGGCCTGGGCGGCGTGGCGGAGGCGGCGCTGAAGATGGCGCTGGGCAACCGCATCGGCGCGCGCATCGAAAACGTCGAAGAGCCCTTTGCGCAGGACTTCGGCGCGGTGCTTCTGGAGATGGCCCCCGGCGAGACGCTGGGCGAAACCGTGGGCGAGACGCTTGCGGATTACGTGCTGGAATACGCGGGCGAGCGCGTGGACCTTCTGCCCGTGCAGGAAATTTACGAAGGCAAGCTGGACAAGGTGTTCCCCTGGCGCGGCGAGGGCGAAAAGCTGCCCGCCGTCACCTTCGCGGCCAAGCGCTGGCCCATGCCCAACGTTCTCAACCAGCGACCCGTGGCCTTCATCCCCGCCTTCCCCGGCACCAACTGTGAGGTGGATACCGCCCGCGCCCTCATCCGCGCCGGGGCGGAGCCGCGCGTGCTGGTTATCAACAACCTCACCCCCGCGGCCATCACCGAGAGCATCGAGGCGGCGGCGCGCATGATCGGCGAAAGCCAGATGATCGTGCTGCCCGGCGGCTTCTCCGGCGGCGACGAGCCCGATGGCAGCGCCAAGTTCATCAACGCCTTCTTCCGCAATCCCCGCATGAAGGACGCGGTGCAAGAGCTGCTCAAAACCCGCGACGGCCTGATGCTGGGCATCTGCAACGGGTTCCAGGCGCTCATCAAGCTGGGACTGGTGCCCTACGGCGAGATCGTCAACATCAACGAGGCCTGCCCCACGCTGACCTTCAACACCATCGGCCGCCACCAGAGCATGCTGGTACGTACCCGCGTGGCCAGCAATATGAGCCCTTGGCTCCAAAAGACCCATGCGGGCGATATCCACACCGTGGCGATCTCCCACGGCGAGGGGCGCTTCGTGGCGGTGAACGGAGTGCTGGAGCGGCTCAAGCTCAAGGGGCAGATCGCCACCCAGTACGTTGATCTGGACGGCGATCCCACCATGGACCTGCGCTTCAACCCCAATGGCAGCGCACTGGCCATCGAGGGCATCACCAGCCCCGACGGGCGGGTGCTGGGCAAGATGGGCCACACCGAGCGCGCGGGCCACGACTTGTACAAAAACGTGGAGGGCGACCGCTTCCAGCCCATCTTCGAGGGCGGCGTGGCATACTTCCGATAAGAATAATGGAAAACAGGGGGCGCATGCCGTGCGGCAAGCGCCCCAGCTTGTCGAAAAAGTCCGCCTGCGGCGGCCTTTTCCGCCAGAAGCTTAAGAAA
>USFL01000120.1 GCA_900553905.1 uncultured Eubacteriales bacterium
TTGGCGGCGATCCAGTTGGTCATGATGCAGGCCAGCACCTCGTTGATGTTGAGCAGGGACTTGAGCATGCCGGGAATGGCTCCCCACAGGGCGCCTGCCAGCATGCCGCCGAAGAAAGCCAAAAACCAGATGATTTCCGGCGGGATGACCGAGGAGGGGACGCACAGCGCGATGAACAGCGTGGCGGCCGTACCTGCGAGGTACTGTCCCGGCGCGCCGATGTTGAACAGGCCCGTCTTGAACGCCACAGCCACGGAAAGGCCCGTGAGGATGAGCGGCGTGGCGCGGAAGAGCATATTGCCCACGCTGGCGGGGTTGAAGCCGAAGGTGAGCGAGCCCGCTGCGTCGCGGCCCGTGGCGAACAGGCCACCAAAGACCAGGCGCACGCCGTCCCAGACGCTCTTGAGCCCCAGCGAGGGGGTGCACAGCCCCACGATGAGAATGATCAGACTGCCCGCGATCAGGCCCACCAAAATGGACAGGACCGACGCCATGACAGACCGCGTGCCGTCCTGATGCCACAGCTTTAGAAACCGGTTTTTCATGCCTGAGCCACCTCCTGCCGCTTTGCGCCGGCCATATAGAGGCCCAGCTCCTCCACCGTTGTCTGCTTGGGATCAAACTCGCCCACGATCTGGCCCTCGTACATGACGAGAATGCGGTCGGACAAGTTCATGACCTCGTCCAGCTCCAGGCTGACCAGCAGCACGGCCTTGCCCTCGTCGCGCTGCTTGACCAGCTCGCCGTGGATGTACTCGATGGCGCCCACGTCCAGGCCGCGTGTGGGCTGCACCGCTACGATGAGCGGCTTGTCGCGGTCGATCTCGCGGGCGACGATGGCCTTCTGCTGATTGCCGCCGGACATGCTGCGCGCAATCGTGACCGGCCCCTGGCCGGAGCGCACATCGTACTGCTCGATCAGCTTTTCGGCGTATTGGCGGGTTTTGTCGAAGCGGATGAAGCCGTGGCTTTGGAACTGCGGCTCCTCGAAACGCTGCAAAACCAGGTTCTGCTCCAGCGTGAAGTCCAGAATCAGGCCGTGCTTGTGCCGGTCCTCGGGAATATGGCTCATGCCCGCATGGCTGCGCTCCCGGATGGCTGCGTGGGTGATATCATGCCCGCAGAGGGTGATCTTGCCGCCGGAAGGCTTTTCCAGCCCGGTCAGGGCATAGACCAGGTCGGTCTGGCCGTTGCCGTCGATGCCCGCGATGCACACGATCTCGCCCGCGCGGGCCGTGAAGGAAACATCCTTTACCGCATCGCGCTTGTACAGGCGGGAGGGCACGCTCAAATGCTCCACCTTCAGCACGGGGTCGGCGGGCTTTGCCGGGTCCTTCTCCACCACCAGCTGCACGGGACGGCCGACCATCATGCGGCTCAATTCCTCCTGCGTGGTGGAGGCGGTGTCTACCGTGCCCACGTAGCGGCCCTTGCGCAGCACCGTCACGCGGTCGGACACCTCCATGATTTCGTTGAGCTTGTGGGAGATGAACAGGATGCTCTTGCCTTCCCTGGTCAGCCCCCGCATGATTTCCATCAGCTCTTCGATTTCCTGCGGGGTGAGCACGGCGGTGGGCTCGTCAAAGATGAGCACCTCGTTATCGCGGTAGAGCATTTTGAGAATCTCCACGCGCTGCTGCATGCCCACGGTGATGTCCTCGATTTTGGCGTCCAGATCGACCTTGAGGCCATAGCGCTCGCTCAAGGAAAGCACCTTTTCCCGCGCGGCCTTGCGGCTTAAAAAGCCCAGACGGGTATCCTCCGCGCCCAGGATGATGTTGTCCAGCACGGTGAAGACGTCGATCAGCTTAAAATGCTGATGCACCATGCCGATGTGCAGGGCCGTGGCGTCGTTGGGATCGTTGATCTGAACCTCTTTGCCATCCTTTTTGATGATGCCCTCGTCCGGCTGGTAGAGGCCGAAGAGCACGCTCATCAGCGTGGATTTACCGGCGCCGTTTTCACCAAGCAACGCGTGGATCTCGCCCCTGCGCAGCTGAAGCGTGATGTCGTCGTTGGCCTTGATCCCGGGAAATTCCTTGGTGATGTGGAGCATTTCGATAACGTATTGCGGCGCGTTATCCAACCGCGTCCACCTCCCTTTCTGCTTGTTTCGACGGAATATGTGCTTTTGACATAATTACATTATATCGGTTCAAGGCGTAAATTGCAAGGAAAAGGAAGGAGCGTGATGCAGAAAGATGCGCGGGAGAGACATAAAAAAACCGGGAGGGGAAATTCCCCTCCCGGCGGTGTTTTCGGGCTTATTCGTAGATGATCTCGACGTTCTCCAGGCCAGCGTTGACCACGCCGTCAGCCTCCAGAACGCTGCTGTCGATGGTCACGGTGCCGTCCTTGATGGAGGCCAGCAGCGCTTCGTACTCTTCCACGGTGAAGCTCTCCAGCGCCCAGGTGTCGGTGGGCAGGCCCACGGCGTCGTCATTAGCGCCCAGGCTGGTGGCCACGTTGCCGATCTCGTCCCACTCGCCAGCGTAGAACTTGCCGATCGCCCAGCTGGTGGCGTTGCTCAGGCCCTTGAGGGCGGAGGTCACGACGGTCTCAGACTCGAAGCTCTGGTCCACGTCCACGCCCACAACGAACATGTCGTTGGCGGAGGCGGCGGAAACGATGGAGGAGAACATGGAGCCGCCGCAGGCGAAGATGATCTCGGTGCCGTTCTCATACCAGCCCTTGGCCATGGCTTCCAGCTCGGGGGAAGCGCTGAAGCTGGCGCCGTACTGCCAGGAGTACTTGAGCTCCACGTTGATGCCCATTTCCTTGGCAGCCGCGCTCACGCCCTGGGCAAAGCCGTAGCCGTAACGGCAGCACGCGGGGTTGGTGCCGCCGCCGCCGCCCATGAAGCCCAGCTTGGTGAAGCCGTCCTTCACGATGGCATAGCCGGCCAGGTAGCCGCTCTGCTCCTCTTTGAAGGCGATGGGGGCAACGTTGTCAAGGTCGAGGGGATAGCCGTCGACAAAGACGAACTTGGTGTCAGGATAGGTCTCGGCAGCCTTGCGCAGGGCAGCTTCCTGCAGGAAGCCGGCGCACACAACCACCTTCGCGCCGCCCTCGCAGGCAGCCTTCATGGCGTCATAGCGGTCATCGTCGGTCGCCTGGTCGCCGTTGGCGGGCTGATAGTACTTGTAGGACAGACCGTTGGCGGCGGCATAGGCCTTCACGCCGTTCCAGGTGCCCTGGTTGAAGGACTTGTCCTTCAGCTGGCCCACGTCGGTGACGAACGCAAGCTCGTACTTGCCGTCCTCAGCGGTCATGGTATCTTCGATGTCGTCGGGATTGACGGTCTCGGCAATCGCGGTGAATGCGAAGAGAACCAGGGTCAGGGCCAGAAGCATCGACAGAAACTTCTTCACTTGATTCTTCCTCCTATTATGAGTTTTTGAGGTTCGGTTTTCACAACCGGATCAGCAGATTTAGTATAGCATGATTGTGACAATTATTCAAGCAAGGCACCATGGGGAAGGAAAATATTTCGGGTTATTTCGCGCCTCCCGCCAGAAGCCCGCTGGCCGTGGCGAACATCAGGTTGAAGCCGCCGCACGCGCCGTCCACGTCCAGCACCTCTCCGGCCGCATGCAGGCCGGGGCACAGCCGGCTTTGCAGGGTTCGCGGATCGAAGCCGTCCGTCATCACGCCTCCGGCGGTGACCTGCGCGGCGTCAAAGCCGCGCGTTCCCGTAATGGGCACGCGGAAATCGACGATGGCCTGCGCCAGGGCCGCGAAGACGTTCGGAAGCAGGGCGGCAAGATCCGCCAGCGGCGAGGCTGCATGCCTCTCCAGCCCGGCGGCGCGCAGCGCAAAGGTCGTGTAGGACAGCCCGAACCCGAAGGCGAACAGCGGCCGGACGCCGAAACTGTCAAAGTAGCGGTAGCCCACATAGACCCCGTCGCGGTAGGTGTCTTGGCTGACATCGCCGTTCAGGCTGCCGAACGCGCGGGCGCAGGGGATGTCGTCGTACCGGCGGGCCCAGGTGGCGGTCAGCTTGCCCTCCGGCACAGCGCGGCCCAGCAGCACATCGGCCACGGCCTGCCGGCCCTGCTGCCCGAGCTGGGAAAGCTGCAAAATGGCGTCGAGATGCTGCATGCCGTCCAGCAGGCCGGTGAGTTCCACCGGGCCGACGGCGTTGAGGAGCAGGACCACCGGCAGGCCGCTTTCGTCCAGCGTTTGCAGGTCGGCCTGTTCGGCGTCGCTGAGGTAGTAGTCGCCGGGTTCCAGCCGGCGGTCCTTGCCCTCGCCGGCGATGCGGCTGATGACGTAGAGAGCCGCTTTGGCCCCCTCCAGGTCCTGCGGCCGGACGGCCCGGCCCTCGGGCAGGGCAAAGGGGTGGGCCGCGTAGGCGTCAAACGGGTTGTCCACCTGTTTGGCGGCGGCCAGGCACCTGCGCCCGCCAGTCTTCCCGCGCGCGGGTATAGCCCCATTTGGCATAGCTCAAATGTTTTGGTTTCTTATTCATAGGTCACCGTTCCTTTTTACAAAACTGCCTTCCCAAAAGCTGCCGCACCGGGGGTGCCGGCACGGCAGCTTTTATCTGTGGAAAACAGACAGTCAGATCATTCCGGCCACTGCACGTCGGTGATGTCGGGGTAGCGCTCCTTGATGGCAGTCTCAAAGTTTTCCTTGGCGCGGTCAAAGTCCACGTTGCCCTGGAAGTAATCGCTGAAGGAATTCTGGATCAGCTCCACACAGCCCTGGTCATAGGCGGACAGCGGCGCAATCTGGATGTTCTCGGCCACCGGGGCGTAGTAGGCGTAGGCGTTCTGCCCGCCCAGGAAGCTCGAAGCAAAGCTGTCGTCGGTGGAAGCCTCCTGCATGCCGCTGACCGTGTTGGTGAAGTCCTGGTAATCCTTCGAGATCTTGATCAGGTTACCCTTGTTGGCAGTCATGGACAGGATGATGTCCTTGACATGCTCGGGGTTGTCGGTGCCGGTGCAGGCGTGGATGTAGGAACCGCCCCAGTTGTAGGTCATCGGCGGGTTGCACACAGCCCAGGTGCCATCGACGCCGTCCCAGTTGGGGGCCAGCGTGAAGTCGATGCCCCACGGCGGCAGCAGGAAGGCAAATACCTTGGAGGCCGAACCCATCGCCTTGTTCCAGTCATCGTTGAACTGGCCCTTGACAGTCTTGTCGAGATAGCCGGCGTCCAGCCATTCCTTGGAGGATTCGATCCAATCCATGATCAGCGGGTCCACCTTGACGGTGGTCTCGCCCGCCGTGACCCAGGGCTGGCTGACGTTGTTGCCATACTTCACGCCCTTGCCGCAGACCTCACAAAACTTTCCCATCTCTATGACACCTCCTTCAAGGCTGATGCACTCGCAAGTTATCAAACAGCACAATTATAGCACCCCGCGCGCGAAAACACAAGAGCTTTTCCATGTAAAACTTCGTAAAACGGGGCAAAATGATACCTGTACAGAAAAATTCCTCCGAAAAGGGCGTCCATGGGAGCGCGTTTAACGCCGATGCCCTTGCAAGTTTTGCCAAAACACGCTATACTAATAGAACGGATACGAATATGA
>USFL01000121.1 GCA_900553905.1 uncultured Eubacteriales bacterium
GGGGAGCTCAGAAACATGAAGTCAATGAAAAAGTGAATTTGAAAAGCGCGGACCGCATGTGCGGTCCGCGCCAGTCTTTGTTTGTTAGAGCTCCTTGACGGCGCTGAGCAGCTCCGCCGGAGCGAAGGGAAAGTGCAGAATGCCGGCAATCTCGCCCGCGATTTCCCCGGACTGAATAAAGAACACCACGTTTCCGTCCCCATCCAGATAAAAGTCCGATTCGGGGCTGAACGCGCCGGTCAACTGCTCCTTCGTCAGCCCATCCAGATAGTCGCCGTCGGCGTTCTGGCTGTCGCGCTCCACGATGCGCCAGATCAGCTCATAGGCCAGCTGTTCGGCCACGCTCTGTCCATCGCTGAGCTCGTTCCCCTCCTCCTCCAGCCCCAGCACCTGCGAAAGGCTCACGGGTTGGCCGGCATAGAGACCGTCACGCGCGAAGGTATCGGCGGAAATGCTCACATTCTCCCCGCCTCCTCCCAGTGTGGTGGAGGTGAGAACCACGCTCACGTACCGGCTGGAATCATGCGTCACCTCAAAGTCGATGGATGCGTCCAGCGGCTCCGTCAGGTTCTGCATATCCTGCGCCATGGCCTGATAATAGGCGTTGATGGCCTTGTCGGCGTCCGTCCAGGCGTCAAACTGGGGATACCGGTAGCGAAGGGTAGCGCTTTCCATCACGCCATCCGCCTGCCAGACGTGTTCGCCGGTCAGGGCGTCCGCCAGGGGCAGCACATCGGCGGGCGTGGGGGCCTGCGTACCGGCCTCCATGGCAAGCGCGGCCGCGCACGCCAGCGTAAGGAACAGCGTCAGGCACAGCGCAGCCGCTCTTTTCATGGTAAAACGCTCCTTTGCTTAGCCCTGGTACAGCTCGTTGGCCACAAAGCTGTTTTCCAGATACGAGGTGTACATGCTGTACTGGTTCATCAGCGAGGTCAGGAAGCGCAGCTGCGCCTGGTAGATGTAGCGGTCGGTCACGATGTAGACCTCAAAGACGTAGTAGCCGTCCTCGGTGGTGTAGGCCACGGTGCCGTACTGGGATTCCTCGTTGATGGTCGAACTGCTACCCGTGATGCCGTTGGCGATGATGCCCACGTAATCGGTCAGGTTGGCGCCGTTGGTGTTGTCGATGCGCTTGGCCATGAAGCTGGCGCTGCCATCGGGCAGCTCGGCGGATACGCCGTCATCGCTCTCCACCAGCAGATCGTCGGTGAACACAGCGGGGTAGAGCAGCGTGAAGCCCAGATGGCTCTCGTACTCCACGGCGATCTGATCGAAGTAGCCCTGCATGGCATCCTCCAGGGACAGGTCGGTGCCCACGGAGTAACCCATCAGGCGGAAGCCGTTGAGCGCGGTGGAATCGCTCTGGAAGGTGAATACCGCGCGCTCCAGCCACTGGATGTTGCTGTAGTCAGCTTCGGTCATCTCGCGCATGGGCTTGTCCGCCAGGTAGATCTCGCCGATGATCTGCACGGTGGTGTTGTCGGCGCCGGGATTCACCGTGACGGGATGGAAGCCGATGAAGCCGTTGACGTCGTCGGTCATCACCACGGGCTCCAGCTGGGGCAGCTGCGCGGCAAAGATCTTGCCCAGCAACTCGGCCTGGGCGTTGGTATCGTTGATCATGTCAGCGGTGACGCCCACCTCCGCGCCATAGGTCTGGCCCACCTTGAAGAACGCGTCGGTAAAGGAAACGGTCAGCACCCCATCCGCTCCGGGAACGGATTCGGGCGCGTTGGGAGAGTATTGCGAGGCCGCGCATACCAGGTCCATCAGGGGGGTCAGGGCCTCAAAGTCTGCCATGTCCTGAGCTCCTTCGGCCAGGGCGCCGGCGCCCGCCGTCAGCGCGAGGCACAGCGCCGCAACCAGAGAGATCACCTTCCGTACGGTGCGATTGATCATGTTGTCATCCTCCTCCATGTGATGCAAATCGGCTTTGTTCGCCGGTTCGGTACGTTCATATAACGCGCCGGCATGGATGTTTCATCCACGTTTCGCAATATATTCCGCGGCGCTGATGGCGGCGATGTTGCCCTCGCCTACGGCCTTGGGCACCTGCAGGGGCTTGCCGGTGCAGTCGCCCGCCGCAAAAACGCCTGGAATATTGGTTCGCATCCCCCGGTCCACGGGGATGTAGCCGCCCTCGGTCCGAAGGTCCGCCAGCAGCATGGACAGCGGCATCGCCGCCCGGAAAATAAAAATGCCGTCATAGCGCCGTTCGCCCTTGTCGGTGTGCAGCACCAGCGCCTCGCCGTCCCGCGAGATGGCGCGCGGCTTTTCCTCCACGGGGCGAATGCGCGCATCCAGCCCGGCGGTATCGTGCGCCTTCAGCCGGTAGTAATCCAGCTCCGCCGCCAGCCCGGCCAGAAAGGCGCTTTCCTCCACGCCCTGCGGCGAACCGCTCAGCACCGCGATGCGCCTGCCGCGGTAGAACATGCCGTCGCACGTGGCGCAGTAGCTGACCCCCTGCCCCAGCTGCTCCTCCTCGCCCGGCAGAAGCGCGGGGCGTGCGGCTCCCATGGCCAGCAGCACCGTTTTGGCTTCCATCACGTCGTTTTCCACCAGCAGCATAAAGCCGTTTTCCGTGGGCATGATCTGCCGCACCAGCCCAGCCCGCTCCTGCGCGCCAAGCTCGAGGGCCTGGCTGCGGAAGCTCTCCAGCATTTGCTCGCCGGAGGCATGCGGCATGCCGGGGTAGTTGTCGATGCGCTCCGCCGCGCGCAGCAGTCCCGCGTCGCCTGCGGGCGCGATCACCGTCGCCGAAAGGCCGCGCATGCGCGCCGTCATGGCGCAGGACCATCCTGCCGGACCCTTTCCCACGATTGCGATGTCCGTCATTTCAACCTCCCGTGGCGTGGAACATACCGATACCACACCTTGATAAAGTATATCAAAATCATTACTAAAATACAAGGCTTTTCAAGCGATTATAACAAATGTGTTACAAAATTCTATTCCTCCTATAAAACAGCCGGCCGCCCCCTGCGCAGGGACGGCCGGCCTTCTATGCGTCATTTTCCTTATTCCAGCGAGCTGAACAGCAGCAGCTCAAAGCAGGGATAGCTTTCGGAATCCTCTTCCTCGCCTTCCACGCCTGTGCTCAACGACATGCCCGCACAGGTGCCGTACATCATCACCCGTTCATCCACCTGGAAATTGGGCCTTTCGTCGGTGGTGACAAGGATGATGTTGCTGTATTCGCCGCTCTTGCGGTTAAGCGCCATGCGGACGACATACATATCCCCGCTTTCGCCGATGTCCACGATGTAGGCCTTGTAATCCATGATGCGGCCCTCGTAGCCCTCCATCTTGTCGATCAGCTGACTGTAGGAAGGCGAGATGGCCTGCTTGTTAAGATAGTCCATCATGTCCTCGTCCGTCCATACGCGGTTGAAGGAGAAGGTGAACCGCCGATCCGCCAGTTCCTTTTTGCTGAACACCAGCACCGCCTCGTAGCTGCCCTCTTCCTCCACGTCCAGGGTGACGGTGAACTTGCCGGCGCTGGTGACCTTCTTGCTCGCCACATCCTCTCCGTTCAGGAACACCTGGATGGAGGCGCTGGGCTCGGCGGTTCCGGCGATCTCCACCTCGTCCTCCGTCACGGTATCGCCGGGCTTGGAGGTGAAATTGACGGTGAGCAGCGTGCGCTGGTAGGTAACCGGATAGGCGAGCTCCGCCACCTCCTCGCCCTGGTATTCGCCGGTGATGGTGATGAGGAACACGCCCTCCCTGGGCAGGCTGATGGGCAGCGCGAATTTTTCATTTTTTCCCACCGTGACCTCCGTCACAATGGGCTCGGGATAGCTCAATCCCATCACCACGGCGGTCAGGCTCACGCCCTCGGCCGCAGTGCCCTCGATTTCAAATTCCTGATCGTTGGTTTCGGTGGGAGGTTCATCCGAAATGAGGATGCGGGCGCTGGCCTTGGGCGGGAGGGGCAGCACCTCCACAAAGGTAAAGGTCTCCCAGATTTTGTTGAGGTTGGTATTGTCCTTCTCGGTGGTGGAACGGCCATAGATCTGCATGTCAAAGTCGATCTCGTAGCCGTTGCGGATGGTGCGGCGCATAAAGCCGCGATAAAGGATTTCGCCGTTGTCGCGCCGGGTGTAGCGCAGCACCAGGAAGCGGCCGTTATCGGTGTTTTTCCATTCGGAGGTGGTAAACTCGTACCCCTCGTATTCGTTCTTGGGATAGTGGCTGGTGCGGTAGACGCCGCGCACGTCGCTGGTCTGCTCGTTGACATCGAAGATGGAGGCGGACTGCTCGTTCTGCACGGCACGCAGCTCAAAGCATGCGTCCCCCTCCTCCGTCCAGGCCTGCAAAAGCACGCCGCGGGCCAGAAAATCATTGGACGCTATTTCCATGGAGGAGCCGCGCGCCTCCAGCCAGTCGGCATAATCCGCCAGGTTATCCGGCGTGAGCACGATGTAGCCCTCCGGCATTTCCATGGTGGCGTAAAGCTGGTCAAACACATAGGTTTCCGCCAGAGCGGGCGCGCATGCCAGCAGCAGCAAAAGCAACAAAAGACACGGAATTGCTTTGCGCATGATGTCACATCCTTCTTCAATCCTTTTGCGGCGCATGGCGGGCCGGGAAAGCCCGGCGCAGTGTCACAGGCAAACCGTATGTTTTATTGTAACATAAAGCGCCCATGCAGGCAACCGACCGCAGGGGACATTTTACATTTTGACCCGCCGCGTTGTATTTCCTTTGTACCG
Source organism: uncultured Eubacteriales bacterium (assembly GCA_900553905.1). Lineage (GTDB taxonomy): Bacteria > Bacillota > Clostridia > Christensenellales > Aristaeellaceae > Limiplasma > Limiplasma pullistercoris. The sequence goes on from USFL01000121.1 coordinate 4,716, forward strand.
GGCTTGCCATGGGAATAACGGACCGGTATAATGGGCATGTGCTCAAAGACGAGTTTCGTTTTTGAGCGCGTTTTTTTTAGTATTTTTCGCCGGAGCGCCGCCGCCTCCGGCGTCGGAACAGGAGGACTGACGATATGAACGGTTCATCCATGGGGTATCCCGGCCAACGGGGAATGTATTCTCCCGCCTTTGAGCATGATGCCTGCGGCATCGGCATGATCGTGGACATCGCCGGCAGGCGGTCGCACGAAATCGTCACGCAGGCCCTGAGCATCCTGAAGAATCTGGAGCACCGGGGCGGAGCGGGCGCGGAGCCGGACACGGGCGACGGCGCGGGCATCCTGACCCAGCTGCCGCACACCCTTCTGGAAAGGGAATGCCGGCTGGGCGGCATCGTGCTGCCCGCACCCGGCCGCTACGGCGTGGGCATGCTGTTTTTAAGCCGCGACGAAAGCCGCCGCATGGCTGCCGAAGCCGCTTTTGAAGCCATTGTGCGTGAGCAGGGCCAGCGGTTTCTGGGCTGGCGGAGTGTGCCGGTCAATGCGTCCACGCTGGGGAGGACCAGCCGCGCCTGCATGCCGGTCATCCGCCAGGCCTTCATCGAAAAAAGCGCGGATCTCGACGGCGAGGATGCCTTTGAGCGCAAGCTCTACCTCATCCGTCGGATTGCCGAAAAACGCCTCCGCTACGCGCCGGACGCCCGGCCGGGGGATTTTTATGCCGCCAGCCTGTCCTGCCGCACCATCGTCTATAAGGGCATGCTGCTCAGCCGTC
>USFL01000122.1 GCA_900553905.1 uncultured Eubacteriales bacterium
TCACCCCGCCCGCGCAGGGCGCCAGGCACTGCCCGATCTGATGGTGCACGCAGGGCCGCCGCGGCGATTTGACCGGAAAGCTGAGGTTGCAGGTGCGCAGCGGAAAGAAGCGCCGCACCTCATCCATCACCTGCCGGACGGCTGTGGCCCCGATGTAAGGCCCGAAGTATTTCACCCCCGCGCGCTGCTCGTCCATGTTGCGGGCCAGCGTCAGGCGGGGAAAGGATTCGTTTAGATCGATGCGCAGGTAGGGGTAATGCTTGTCATCCTTGAGAAGGATGTTGTAGAAGGGGCGGTGCTTCTTGATCAGGTTGCATTCCAGCGTGAGCGCCTCGAAGTTGGTCTGGCAGAGCATGAGGTCAAAGTCATCCACGCGGCTGACCATGGCGGCCACCTTGGGTGTGTGCGACCCATGGAAATACTGCCGCACGCGGTTTTTCAGGTTGACGGCCTTGCCGACGTAAATGATCTCGCCCCGGCTTTTCATGATGTAGCAGCCGGGGCTTTCGGGAAGCATTTTGATCTTATAGGCCAATGTGGGATTCATGGCGCCGCTTCCTTTCAAGACCATTCAGCGCCCTCCGCCGGCGATGGCTCGCCGGGGACGGACCGTTTGAAAAGCACGCCACCCGCGCCCGCCAGGCTGCCCAACAGCAGCGCGACCGCGCCGCAGGACCACGCCATCACCTCGCGCAGAAAGCGCAGGCGCAAAAGTTCCGGCGTGCGGTATTCCACCACAGTGGCGGAAGTCTGCCACACGTTCCAGAAGGCGGTCTGAATATCCTTGGGTTCCACCAGCACCGCGGGGACCCATTCCGGGAAGGTGTACACCGGTTCCACCAGACGGGTAAACAGCCAGGCCAGGGCCGCCGCACAGGCGAGGTATCCCAGCGCCAGCAGCAGCAGGCGTACCGCCGCAAAGCCCACCAGACGCGCGGCATACTGCGTTTGCAGACGGTCGTGATAGGCGGCGGAAAAGCGCGCGCTCCGGCGGTTCATCCACCTCACACCCCACAGCGCCATCGCCATGCCGCACAGCGTAAAGAGCATGCGCATGGGCATAGCTGCGTTCATGCGTTCCTTGACCAGGCTGATGGTGGTGCCATCGCCCAGCTTCTGCGACGCGGTCTGGAACGCGGACCATCCGCCCGCGCCCTGCACGGGCCGCGCCTCATACACCAGCGCGGTCAACGCGACGCTCGTATCCTCCAGCGAGCGCAGCGGCACGTACAGGCTGTAATCCATCTGGTCGCCCACGCGCTTGCCCGCCTTGATCACGCCCACGATGCGGTAGCGCTGCCCGCCGATTTCAATTTCCTCGCCCAGCGGCTCAGCGTACTGAAACAGGGCCACGGCCAGCTGCTCTTCCACCATGGCCACGCGCTCGCCGTAGACGCATTCGTCCGGGTACAGCTGCCGGCCGTTAAGCAGCACCGGCGATTTGAGGTAAAACCAGCTCTCCTCCACACCCACCAGGCGCGCGCTCACGCTTTTTCCCCCGTCGGGAATGGAAACGGATGCGGGCTGGGACAGCGCATAGAGCGTCATGTCCTCGCAGGCGCCCTCCAGCTCGGTCTCCAGCTCGCGGGTTTTCAGGCGCGCGTCGCGCAGGCCGCTGTTGGTTTCCTTTTCGTCCTCGGCGGCAGCCGCGGGCTGGGGCGCGGCATAGACATGCTGGAATGTGCCCGGCACGGCCTGGATATTCACCCAGGCAAAGGCCATGGCCGCCAGAGCAATGACCAGCAGCACAAGCGTCCCCTTGCGGCGTTTGCAAAATGCTTTCAGCATGGCTTACTCCACATATTCCATCACGGGCTTTCCGTCCTCCACGGTGCGGTCGGCCCGGTCGATGATGCTCTGATAGCTCAAATCCTCCTGCACGCTGACCGCCGTATCGCTGCGGTCGATGACGGTGACGCTCATCTTTTTGGCCTTCAGCCCGCCGGAGTTGAGGAACCCGCCGTATTCGCGCTCCGCCACAAAGACGTATTCGCCCTCACCCTCGCTTCGAAGGGCGGACGCGGGAATGATCGTGGCGTTTTTGCGCGCGCGGAATACGATGCTCACCTGGAGGCCTCCGTCCTGCAGAAGCTTCTGCATGCCGCCCGCCGTGCGCAGGAAATCGTCCGTCAGTTCAATCTCGGCGTATTTGCGGCCGTCGGTATCGTCCACCACGGCGGTGACCTCGCTGCGGAAGGTGTCGTAATCGCCCGACACCTCCACACGCGCCCCTTCGGTCACGTCCTTTTTCAGGTCGGTCACGTCGGCGCGCAGCACCGGCACGTCCTCCTTCTTGGCGATGGTGTAGGCGGACTTCTGCCCGTCGTAGCTGTCGCCGGCTTTGAGGTCCAGCGCCACGATGTACCCTTCGCTGGTGGCCGTCACCGTGCCCAGGGCCTGCTTTGCCTCCAGGAGCTTCACCATCTGGTCGCTGAGGTCCTGCATCTCCTCCAGCAGCTTGTTGCGGTCGTTGATGTATTTGAATACCTCGTCGCTGACCTTGATCTTTTTGTTTTCATAGCTGGCATAGAAATCGTCGCGCGCGGTCTGGAAGGCTTCGCGGGCCGCTGCGGCGGTGCGGATGAGCGCCATCGTCTCGTTTGAAGCGCCCGCCTGCTTGGCCTTGGCTTCCCAGAGGGTCTGGTCAAAGGTCAGCTCGATCCCCTCGGCAGCTGCCGCCAGGCGCGCTTTGCTCTCAGCCTCGTTGAGCGCATCCTGCTTTTCGATCATCAGGTCATAGAGATCGTTCTGCATGCTCTGCTTGGAGTTCTTGCGGTTCTTGATATCCAGGTCGATCAGCTCCTGCGACTTTTCGTTGTACTTGGTCAGCAGGTCCTCTTCCTTGGTCTGGTAATCGTTGATGGTGGCGGTGAAGATGGTATCGCCCTCCTTGACCAAAAGGCCGGGCTTGACATATACCTTATCCACCGTAATGGGATAATCCTTGGCCTTGTTGAGGGTGATTTCCGTCTCCACGGGGAAATACGGCTTGGCCTCCACGGAGATCTTCTGCTCGATGCGCCCCGTGGTGGCCTGCACCAGCTTGACCTTGGGAGTGGTGATGGTCTGGATGGTGCGCGAGAAGTACATGCATGCGGCCACGATTACGCCCAGCCACACCAGCGCCTTGAGTGCCCGCTTCTTCTTGTTCATTGGAACCCCTCCTCCTATTTGAGCTCGCTTAGCTGCACGCCCAGGAGGATATCATCCTGGAAGTAGATGTAGATCAGCAGCATGGGCAATAGATACAGCGCCGCGCCCGCGAACGCCACGCCTGTGGAATCGGTGTTGATCTGGTTGAACATGACCGACAGCGGCTGCATGCTCTGGTTGGTCAGGTAGATGAGCGGCTGTTCGACCATGTTCCAGCTGTCGGCAAAGCTCAGCGCCGCCGCCGCGCACAGGATGGGACGGCACACCGGCAGCATGACGTGCACAAAGCAGCGCAGCGTGCCCGCGCCGTCCATCTGGCCCGCCTCGACGATTTCCCCCGGAATGCCGATCATAAACTGGCGCACCAGAAAGAGGTAGAAGGGGGAGAAAATCATGGGCAGAATCACCGCCCAGACCGTATTCAGCAGCCCCAGGGCCCGCAGGGTCATCACACTGGGCGCCATGGTCACCTGGAAGGGTAGCACCATCAGCACCAGCACCAGAAAGAACAGCGCATCGCGCCCGCGGAACTGGAAGCGGCTGAGGGCGTAGGCCGTGAGCGGAATCACAAAGCCCTGCCCCAACAGAATGGCCCCGGCATACAGCACGCTGTTACAGAACAGCTGTAGGTACTGCGGCTCCTCGATGAGGATGGTGTAGTACTGCCGCAGGCTGACCTGCGCGGGCGAGAAAAGGATGTCCATCCACCGGCTCTGGTCATAGCTGCCGCGCTGGGCCAGGTAGGATGAGATTTCGCTTTTGGGGAAGAAGGAATATAAAAACGTGAACACGATGGGGATGAGCATGATGACCGCGATCAGCGTCAGAATCAGGCAGCTCAGGGGTCTGGCCCTGCGCACGCGCCGCATCAGCCCGCGCGCGCTCCGCCTGCGCCGCTTCCCGGCAGCCCCAATGGATACGTGGCTCTGCGCCATGGAATACGCTCCTTTCCTCAGGCGGCTTCGCCCTGCCGCACGCTCTTGGTGCGGTAGAGCAGCAAAAACAGGGCGATCACGATCACCGCAAAGGAGTAGGCCGCGGTGGTCACATCCTGATAATCCAGCTTGGCGAACTTGTTGTTCATATAGTGCTGGAGGGTGTAGATGCTTTCGGCGGGATAGGCGCCGCCGATGAAGTACACCTCCTTGAAAATCTTGAAGGCGTTGACCACAGCCAGCACGAACACCAGAAAGGCCGTAGGCAAAATCTGCGGCAGCGTGATGGACCACTCGCGCCGGAACCAGCCGGCTCCCTCCAGGCTGGCGTATTCATACAGGGATTCCGGGACCGCCTGCAGCGCGGCGGTGAAGATAACCACACTGAAGCCAAGGTTTTTCCAGATGTAAAGCAGCACGATGGGCACGCGCAGCGCCGCTCCCTCCAGCCAAAAGACGCGGTCAAAGCCCAGCGCCACCATCAGCCGGTTGACCGGTCCCCCATAATCGAACAGGATCAGCCAGATGATGAGCATGGCGGCCGAAGGCATCAAATAGGGCATAAGCAGCGCATTGCGGTAAAAGGTGCTGCCCGCGATGGGCTTGCGCAGCATGCCCGCCAGCAGGAAGGACAGCACGAAAATGACCGGCGCGCACAACAGCGAGAGCTCGATGGTGTTTTTCAGCCCCAGCTGAAACACCTCATTCTGCCACACGCGCAGGTAGTTGTCAAAACCCACGAATCGGTTGTCGATGGTGCCGTCGGTCAGGCTGAACCATACGCCCCACACGAAGGGCACCAGGTAGAAGGCCATAAGACCCAGAAGTCCTGGCAGGAGGTAGAGCCAGACGGATTTTTTACGAAACATGCACAGCTCCTTTGGCGGCATTTTTCAGCCTGTGCGCACGAGGCACACAGCCGTGCCGGCGGGCTCTTTCCAGGGCCCGCCGGCAGCAGGGAAAAATGCGCTGCATCATTGGTCTTCCAGCTGCATCAGCCGCACGCGCTGGTCCAGCTCCCGCACCAGGGAATCCAGGTTCACCGCACCCTCCATGTATTGCATCAGCAGCTTGTTGATCTCGCTGGTCGCGGAGGCGTCGGCGTTGAGGAACACGTTCTGCCGGATGACGTAGACCAGAGGCGCCACATTCTCGCGGTAGTCGGCGATCTGCTCCGCGGTCACGGAATAGCGGTAGTTCTCCCAGTCCGCGATACTTTCCTCCTGCCACTGGATCTGCTGCTCGATCTCGGCGCGGTTCTCTTCGGAAGCATTCTCGAGGCTTTTCTGCATCTTTGCAAGGGACTCCTGCATGTCCTCAAGGTTGCTCTGATAAGAATCGTTTTCCACAGGGTCGTTGTGGTCGGGGAAGAGGGTGATGTTCGCGCTGGTC
>USFL01000123.1 GCA_900553905.1 uncultured Eubacteriales bacterium
TCAAGGTTGTCAAAAAGCGCAACCTCGGCCTGATCTGGTGGCAGAAGATCATCGGCCAGGTGCTGGTGTCGGTTGCGTTTTCCCTGTACTGCTATTTCAGCCCCCATGTGGGCAGCAGCATTCTGATTCCCTTCTTCAATGTGGAGTGGGACCTGGGCGTGTTCTATGTGCCGCTGATGGCGCTTACGATGATCTTCATGATCAACAGTGCCAACTTGCAGGATGGGCTGGACGGGCTGCTCTCCAGCGTGACCGTCATCTCCAGCGCGGCCTGGGGGCTGATGGCCGTGTTTGTGGCCCTGGCGGGCGGCGTCTTCATGAGCCCGGAGCTGCTGGGCAACTACCGCCATCTGGCGGTGTTTGCGCTGGCCCTGTCGGGCGCGTGCATGGGTTTCCTGCGCTTTAATCACTATCCGGCGCTGGTCTTTATGGGCGATACGGGCAGCATGTTCATCGGCGGTGCGATGGTGGGCATGGCCATGCTCCTGCGCATGCCGCTGTACATGATCCTGATCTGCTTTACCCTGATCGCCTCGTCCATGAGCGTGATCATCCAGCGCATCTACTTCAAGGTGACCCACGGAAAGCGCATTTTCAAAATGTCGCCCATCCATCATCACTTTGAGCTCTCCGGCATGACGGAGGTGCAGATCGTGGCCATGTACGCCGTGGTGGCGGGCATGCTCAGCCTGGTGGCGCTGTTTTCGCTCAATGTGCTCCCGTGATCATCCATTTCCCCGGGAGGTGGTTTGCTTATGAAACTGGCTAACAAGCGCATTCTGGTGGTCGGCATGGCGCGCAGCGGCGTGGCGGCGGCGCAGCTTCTTCTGGAAAACGGCGCGACGCCGGTGCTTTCGGACCGCAAGCGCGAGGATGCCTTTGGCGGCGAGCTTGACGTGCTGCGCGGCACGGCGTGTGAGTTCCGCCTGGGGGAGGACCCCGTGCGCCTGCTTTCGGAGGCGGACGGTCTGGTCATCAGCCCCGGCGTACCCATCGACGCGCCGGTGGTGCTGGCCGCAAAGGAAAAAGGCGTCCCCATGGTGGGCGAGCTGGAACTGGCCTGGTCGCTGCTTCAGGGCGAGGTGATGGCCATTTCCGGCACCAACGGCAAGACCACCACCACCACTTTGCTTGGCAAAATCTTTGAAAACGCGGGCCGCGTCACCCATGTGGCGGGCAATATCGGCTATCCGCTCTCCGCGGTGGCCATGAAGAGCAAAAAGGACGACGTGGTGGTGGTCGAGGTGTCCAGTTTCCAGCTGGAGAGCATCAAAACATTCCATCCCCGCGTGGCGGCGCTGCTCAACATCACCGAGGACCATCTCAACCGCCATGGCACCATGGCGCAGTACATCCGCCTCAAGCAGCGCCTCTTTGAAAACCAGACCGAGCGCGACTATGCCGTTTTGAACATGGACGACCCGGTTCTTTTCAAGATGGCGGGCAAGCTCAAGAGCCAGGTGGCGTTTTTCAGCCGCACGCAGCCGGTGGAGAACGGCGCGTTTGTGGACGGCGGAAAAATCGTGTGGCAGTGGAACGGCGCGCGCCGCGCCATCTGCGACGCGGACCAGATCCTCATCCCCGGCCCGCATAATTTGGAGAACGCGCTGGCCGCCACGGCCATGGCCTGCTTTATGGGCGTGCCTGCGCCGGTGATCCGCCATACGCTGCAATCCTTTTCGGGCGTGGAGCACCGCATCGAAAAGGTGCGCGTGTTCCAGGGCGTCACCTATATCAACGACAGCAAGGGCACCAATGTGGACAGCACCATCAAGGCCGTGCAGAGCATGAAGGCGCCCACGGTGCTGCTGCTGGGCGGCTATGACAAGCACACGGACTTCATGCCCCTGTGCCGCGAGATCATCGCCTCTGGCCGCATCGACGACGTGGTGGTGATGGGGGAGACCGCGCGCCAGATCCGCGAGCAGCTGGAGGAAGCGGGCTATGATCGCATCACCCAGGCCTACAGCCTGCGCGACGCCGTGGACAAGGCGCGCGCGCTGGCCGTATCCGGCGGCAATGTGCTGCTTTCGCCCGCGTGCGCCAGTTTTGACATGTTCCGTGACTATGAGCACCGGGGCGCGGTGTTCAAGGAGATCGTAAACGCCCTGAACTGACAGGATGCCCCTTCCCGGCGTGAAGGAGATGCACACCAAAGACGACGCATCTTTTGAACGGTTGGGAGGGGGTCTTTTGACACGGCAGCAGCCTGTGACCGCCGGACGGTGCCTCAAACCCGCACGCGCCGGCGTGGACCGGACGCTTCTTCTGATTCTTTCGCTGCTGATGATGTGCGGGCTTCTGGCCCTGTTCAGCGCCACCTACTATAAGGCGGTGGATCAGGGCGACGCGCTTCTGGAGGTCAAGCGCCAGCTGGTGGGCATTGGTCTGGGCGCGGTGCTGATGCTCATCACCAGCCGCATTCCCCACGGCTTCTGGGCGGATGCGCGCGTGGTGGTGGCGGGGTTGGCGGCGAGCATGATTTTGCTCGTGCTGGTGCTCATCCCGGGCGTGGGCGTATATCTCAACGGCTCGCGCCGGTGGCTCAACATTGCGGGCATGAGCTTTCAGCCGTCCGAGGTGGCCAAGATCGCCTCGGTGATCTACCTCGCGGCCACGCTCAGCTACCGGCTGGAACGGCTGGAAAAGCTGTGGCGGGGCGTGGTGCCGCTTTTGATCGTGCCGGCGGTGATGTTTCTGCTCATCCTGGAGCAGCCCAATCTCTCCACGGCGGGCAGCATCATGATCGTGGCCGTCCTGATGATGCTGCTGGCCGGCGTGCGGTGGCGGCACCTGTGCCTGATGGGCGTGGCGGGCCTGTGCGTGGGCACGGTGTATGCCTGGATTGAACCCTACCGGCGCGAGCGGCTTCTGTCCTTCCGCGACCCCTTCGCCCAGATGAGCGACGAGGGGTATCAGCTGGCCCAGTCGCTCATCGCCATCGGTTCGGGCGGGCTGTTCGGTCGCGGGCTGGGACAGGGACGCCAGAAGTTCAGCTACCTGCCCTACCCGGAAAGCGACTTCATTTTCGCCATCGTAGGGGAGGACTTCGGGCTGCTGGGGTGTGCGGTGGTGATCGCGCTGTTTTTGGCCTTCGCCTTCGCAGGCATGCGCATCGCGGTTTCCTGCCCGGATCGCCACGGCTGTCTGCTGGCGGCGGGGCTGACGGCCATGATTGCCGTACAGGCGTTCATCAACATCGGCGTGGTGGTGGGCGTGCTGCCTACCACGGGGCTGCCGCTTCCGTTCTTCAGCGCCGGAGGCACCTCCATCTCCCTGCTGATGGCGGCGACGGGCATCATCCTGAGCGTGTCGCGCACGGCGCGCAAATGAGGCTTTTTTTCACACTTGGTCAGGCATGACATAAGATAGTGCATGGAATGCTTGACGGAGGTGGAAGAATGAACGCCTTGCGAATTCACGGCGGGAGGCGCCTGACGGGCGAATGGAGGGTGCACAGCGCGAAGAACGCGGTATTGCCTATCATGGCGGCATCCATTCTCACCGGGGAGGCGACGCGGCTTGAGGGGTGCCCGGAATTGGTGGACGTGGCCTACATGGCCGATATCCTGCGCACCCTGGGCTGCCGGATACATAGCGGGGACGGGGCGCTGACCATCGACCCGCAGGGCCTCAACCGCCACGAGATGCCCGACGCGCTGGCCAAGAAGATCCGATCCTCCATCTTTCTGCTGGGTTCTATCCTGGCGCGGTTTCGCAAGGCCACCGTCACCTTTCCCGGCGGTTGCGAGATTGGTCTGAGACCCATCGACCTGCATTTGAGCGGCCTTAGGCAGCTGGGAGTGGACGTGCGGGAGGAAGGCGGCCTCATTCGCTGCGACGGCCGGCACATGCGCGCCGGCACCGTGCATTTTGACTACCCCAGCGTGGGCGCCACCGAAAACGTGATGATGGCCGCGGTGCTGCTGAAGGGCCGCACGGTGCTCAGCAACGTGGCGCGGGAGCCGGAGATCGTCGATCTGCAAAACCTCCTCAACGCCATGGGCGCGCGCATCAGCGGCGCGGGCACGCACACCGTGACCGTCGAGGGCGTGGAGCGCCTGCACGGCGTGAGTTATCAGCCCATGCCGGACCGCATCGTGGCCGGGACTTTGCTGGCTGCTGCGGCGGCTACGGGCGGCGACGTCCGGCTGACCAATGTGCCCTGCCGCGATCTGTATGCCGTCTTTACCAAGCTGCGGGAGATGGGCTGCGAGATCGACGAGGAGGAAAGTGCAGCGAGGCTCCGCGCGCCGCAGCGGCTCACGGCCTTCCAGCAGCTGCAGACGCAGCCGCATCCGGGCTTTCCCACCGATATGCAGGCCCAGATGCTGGCTTTAGCCGCCATGGCGAAGGGAACCTCGGTGGTGGTGGAGAACGTATTTGAGAACCGCTTTGCGCACGCGGGCGATCTCAACCGCATGGGCGCAAACGTGCTGGTCAACGGCCGCACGGCCGTGGTGCAGGGTGTGGAAGCGCTCTATGGCGCGCATGTGACCGCCCGCGACCTGCGCGGGGGTGCGGCGCTGGTCATTGCGGGGCTGGCCGCGCGCGGGGAAACGCTGGTGGAGCGCGCCGGGCTGATCGACCGCGGATACGAGCGGCTGGAGGAGATGCTAAACGCGCTTGGCGCGGATATCTGCCGGGAAAGCGTGTAAACCAAGGGAGGAACATACATGAGCAAACGCGCCGGAAAAAAGCGCACCCCTGAAATCGAACACGAGCAGTTTGAAGCCTACGGCGAATATACCTACGACTACCTGCACGCGCAGGACGGCGAGGGCGGGGACGCGCAGGCCCCGGCCCAGCCCAGCGTGCAGGCGGTCCGGCGCGCGCAGAAACGGCGCAGGACGCATGGCTTTTTCAAGTTTCTGGGCCTCTTGACGGTGCTGACCATCGGCCTGGCGGTGGGGCAGCAGACGCTGTTTCGGCTGGAAACGGTCTATGTCGTGGGCAACGAGGAAAAGACGCCCCAGGAGATCGTGATGGCGTCGGGCCTGGTGCGCGGGCGCAACATGATTACCATTGAGGAGGAGGACGTGGCCGAGGCGCTCAGCCAGGACCATACGATCATCTTCAAGGGCATGCAGAAGGAATACCCTAACACCATCTACCTCTATATCGAGGAGCGCAAGACCGTCGCCGCCATGCAGTGGCTGGGCATCCTTTACACCCTGGACCGGGAGGGCGTGGTGATGAAGGAGAGCACCTCCTCCACGCCGCCCGCCGGCATGCCTGTGGTCACAGGCTTTCGCGTGAGCAATATCAACGTGGGCCAGCAGCTTCTGGTGCGGTCCGAAAATCAGATGGAAGCCTACCGGGAAATCATGGAAGAACTGGAGCTGCAGATGTACCAGAGCCAGGTCGCCGAAATCAACCTGGCGGACCCCAGCAACATCTACCTGATCACGGTCGAGGGCGTGACCGTGCGCCTGGGCGACGCCAGCTACATGCAGGCCAAGATCGGCGCCGTGCGCA
>USFL01000124.1 GCA_900553905.1 uncultured Eubacteriales bacterium
GCTTCGCTATCCGCGAGGGCGGCCGCACGGTTGGCTCCGGCGTCGTGTCCAAGGTTATCGAGTAATTTGCAGCCGCTTCGCCTCCGCGGCGGCGTCTGGCAGCCCGGAAGCGAACGGAATAGACATGCAGCGGCCCTTCCGCCCGTCAGCGGGCGGGCGGAGGCGGCCTTTCCCACATCGACGAGGAGGTGGCGAACGTGGCAAGCGTTGCCCGCAACAAAGTGATGCTCGCCTGCACCGAGTGCAAGCAGCGGAACTACAATTCCATGAAGAACAAGAAAAACACCCCCGACCGCATCGAGCTGAACAAGTATTGCCGTTTCTGCAAGAAGCACACTGTGCACCGTGAGACCAAGTAAGCCGGAAACGTCAAACTTGCGAATGGAGTGAAAACCATGACGGAAAAGAAGACCAAGGGCGCGAAGCCGAACTTCTTCGTTCGCTTCGGGCAGGGATTCGTTGGCTTCTTCAAGCGCATCGGCCTGGCGTTCAAGAACATGTGGCACGAGCTTCGCAAAGTCACATGGCCCACGCGCGAGAAGCTGGTCAACTATTCGGTGATCGTGGTTCTCTTCATGCTGTTCATGATGGTCATCATCGGCCTGCTGGATACCGGCGCGACGCAGCTCGTGAACCTCATCATGAGCGCGTAAGGAGACAGCCATGGCCGAAAACAGCAAAGAGCCGTGCTGGTATGTGGTGCATACCTATTCCGGCTATGAGAACAAGGTCAAGGATAACATCGAAAAGTCCGTTGAGAACAACCCCGAGATGCAGCGCCTGATCTTCGACGTGCGCGTGCCCGTGGAGGACGTGGTGGAGATCAAGGGGAACAAGCGCGTGAAATCTCAGCGGAAGGTCTATCCCGGCTACGTGCTGGTGCATATGATCGAAACCAGCGAAAGCTGGTACCTGGTGCGCAACACGCGCGGCGTGACCGGCTTTGTCGGCCCCGACTCCAAGCCTGTCGCCCTCACCCCCGCCGAGGTGGACATGATGCTCTCCACGCAGCAGAACAGCGTGGAGTTCGGCATCGCCATCGGCGAGGAAGTGCGCATCCTCTCCGGCCCGCTGGAGAATTTCACCGGCGTGGTGGAGGACGTGGACACCGTGCGCCAGAAGCTGACCGTGAAGGTCAAAATGTTCCTGGGGCGCGAAATGCCCGTTGAGGTGGACCTGCAGGACGTTGAAAAGGTCCAGCCCAAATAAGGCGCCTGCGCGCCGCAAAGCTCCCTCCGGGGAGCTGTGGGAGGAACGGAACTGCCGTTCCGCCATGACCACATCGAAGGAGGTGCCATTCCCATGGCAAAGAAAGTCAAATCCATGATTAAGCTTCAGGTTCCCGCCGCCAAGGCGACCCCCGCGCCGCCGATCGGTCCCGCGCTGGGCCAGCACGGCGTGAACATCCCCGGTTTCTGCAAGGAGTTCAATGAGCGCACCCAGAAGGACGCGGGCATGATCATCCCCGTGGTCATTACGGTGTACACTGACAACACCTTCTCCTTCATCACCAAGACGCCGCCGGTTCCCGTGCTCATCAAGAAGGAGCTGAACCTGCAGACCGCCTCCGGCCGCCCCAACCGCGACAAGGTTGGCAAGCTCACCCAGGAGCAGGTCCGCAAGATCGCCGAGATCAAAAAGCCCGATGTCAACGCCACCGATATCGAGGCCATCATGAGCATGATCAAGGGTACCGCCCGCTCCATGGGCATCACGGTTGAGGAATAAGACGACCATTTGTGGGAGGACATTGTGCCGTTAGCACCACAGGAAGGACAGTAGCATGAAACACGGAAAGAAATATGTGGACAGCGCGAAGCTGATCGACCATCTCAACGCCTACGACCCCGCCGAGGCCTGCGAGCTGGCCTGCAAGACCAGCAAGGCCAAGTTTGACGAAACCATCGAGATTTCCGTCCGCCTGGGCGTCGATCCCCGCCATGCCGACCAGCAGGTCCGCGGCGCGGTGGTTCTGCCCCATGGCACCGGCCGCACCGTGCGCGTGCTGGTGGTCACCAAGGGCGACAAGGTCAAGGAAGCCGAGGCCGCGGGCGCGGATATCGTCGGCGGCGAGGAAATGATCCACAAGATCCAGACCGAAAACTGGTTTGGCTTCGACGTGATGATCGCCACCCCCGACATGATGGGCGTCGTCGGCCGCATCGGCCGTATCCTGGGCCCCAAGGGCCTCATGCCCAACCCCAAGAGCGGCACCGTGACCATGGACGTGGCCAAGGCCATCACCGACATCAAAGCCGGTAAGGTCGAGTACCGCGTGGACAAGACCTCCATCGTTCACTGCCCCATCGGGAAGGCTTCCTTCGGCCCCGAAAAGCTGGGCGAGAACCTGCAGGTCCTCATGGACGCCATCAACAAGGCCAAGCCCGCCGCCGCCAAGGGCACCTACGTTCGCAGCGTGTACCTCAGCGCCACCATGGGCCCCGCCATCAAGGTCAACCCCCTGAAGTTCTAAGGGCTGCCCGTCATCATCAGGCCCCCGTTCCGCACGCCGGAACGGGGGCCTTTGTGTCGTTTTTCTATCGGACGCGCTGATAAAGCTCGAAGGCGGGATTGGCATAGACCAGGACGAGCTCGTCAGCGGAGTTACCCAGCTCCTGTCGGATGATGCCCAGCTGGTAGCCCGTATCGTCCAAGTATAGCAGGAAGTAGTCCGCAAAATCCACGTCCTGACGGATGGTCTGATAGGGGAGAAAAAAATCATAGGGAGTTTTGAGAGAAGGTGAGATTTGCAGGTTGAAGCTCAAGCGCCCGGTGTTGAGATAGAGGAGGCGGGGCTTGAAGAAAGCAATGGTTGCATTATCGGGGGTGTTTTGGCGGATGTACTGGTACACGTCGACCGCCTGCGTGGAAAAGGCGTCCGAGACAGGCTTGTCCTGGCCGCGGGTTGAAAAAAGCGCGAGGCTCTGATTCAGGGAACCTAACAGCAGCGCGCAGGCGATCAGCGCCGGTACGCCGTGCGACAAAAAGCGCAGGGCGCGGCGATAAAGGTCGTCCATGTGCGGCAAGACCAGCCTGTAAGCCCGAATCGCGCCCTGGCAGGCAAACAGCAAAATCAGGGGTAGGCAGATATAGAGGTAGCGAAGCCCCTGTTCATACTCCAGAAGACAGGTTCCGATGAAGGTACCGATCGCAAGAAGGAACAGGGGAAGGTCCTTTGGGAAGCCTACGCGTGCAAAGCCATAGAGCCCAAGGGCCAGAAGGAGTAGATGCATACCGCCGAAATAGAGCAGACCGTCATGGACGCCGCAAAGCAGGCTGTTGACCCAAGAGGCGAGGCGGTCGGCATGCAGCTGAATCTGGGCGAAGAACTGCGAAAGGCTGACGTTGCCGAGATCGGATACATTGGAGGTGGGCACGGGAAGAAACTGATAGGAAATCAGCAGACAGAGGGCAAAAATGAGAAAGGGAAGCAGCTCGGACAGAAGGGAGGCAAAAACCCGTTCTTTGCGGGTGCGCCAAGCGTTGAGCATGGCCGCGAGCAGGCAGGTCAGGACGATGGTGACGCCGTTGAGGCGGATGACATAGGCCGCCCATAGGGACAATCCCAGCCCCAACGCCAGCAGTACGCGTCGCCAGGCTGGACGGCGGAACGAATCCAGAAAGACCTCCGAAAGCAGCAGCGTCAGCATGGAAAAGAACAGAAAGGGCAAATCGGTGGTAATGGCGGCGGCTGCGTCAAAGATGTCGGCAGAAAAGACCAGCAGAACCGTCAGAAAAACGGACGGGAGCCATGAAAACCGGCGGCGGTAAAACAGGAACGCCACCGCTGCCAGCCCGGCCAGGCACAGCATGCCAGGCAGCTTGTAATAGATGATGGTGGAATAGGTCTGCACATCATAACCCAAGAGGCGGTAAACAGGCACCAGCATCAGCGGGAAACCCCAAGCGTAGACAAGAGAATCCGCGCCGTCGGACAGAAAGGACAGCTCACTGGGATGCATCACCAGGTTAAGACGCGCCTGCTCATCGAGGGTACCGTTGGCGATTGCGATGGCCTCCGTGAGATAGCCCGCGAAGTCATCTCCCCATTCATGGCCGGAATTGCTGCTCAAAAGCGCCGTACCGAAGGTGAACAGGGCCAGCAGCAGCGCCGTGAGGGCCGTGATCCAGCGGGTTGTACGCATGCTTTTTCCTCCTTCTGCGCCCGGAGGCACTTACCAGCATTATATACCAATTTTGGGAAAATGGGAAGGCGCGTGTCCCTTTGCCTCCGCAGACAAGATATGCTATACTAGAAAACAGCGCCAGGGAGGTGAGCGCGGTGTTTCAGCGGGATTACATCCTGCGCATGATCGAAATGATGGGCGATCTGATGCGGCGCGTCAAGGAGCTGATGGACGAGCTTGCGCAGATGCGCCTGTTGGAGGAGGCCTGCCGCAGGCAATGCGGCCTGCCGCTTTCGGCGCTTGAGACGCTTAGCGCCGCGAGCCTGACGGAAATGCTTTCGCCCACGCCGCGCCTGTTTGCCAGCGAGCTCATCTACCTTCGCGCCATGGCTTCGCCGGATCTCTGGGAGGAGGGCCGCATGCTCAGGCTCAAGAGCCTGCGCCTGCTGCTCACGCTGGCGGAGGAGGGCCCGCTGTGCGAGCTGCGCGCGCCGCGCGTGCAGGCGCTCAAGGTGGAACTGATGGACCTGCTTTTGCCGGAGGATCTGATGGCCTGCGCCGCGTTTCTTAGGCAGGGCGGGGCATATGCGGATATGGAGGATGCGCTGTTTGAAGCGGCGGAGCGGTGCCCGCCGCAGGAGCGGGCGGCGTGCGTGCGCGAAGGGGGATGCATGCTGCGCGAGGCGGCGCGCGCGCCGGCAGAGGATCTGGCGTTTGGCCGCACGTCCGCGCATGAGCTGCGCCTGTCCGCGCGCGAGCTGGAGGCGCGCTGGACGGCGGATGATTCACAGCAACCGGATAGAGGGGAAGAAACCCGATGATTTTGATCTCGGCACAGGATGTGCAAAAGAGCTTCGGCACCCATGAGGTGCTCAAGGGGGTCAGCTTCAGCCTGCAAAAGGGCGAGAAGATGGGCCTGGTAGGCGTCAACGGCTGCGGCAAGACCACGCTGATGCGCATCATCAGCGGGGAGGCTGAGGCGGACGGCGGCATGGTGCACAAAAACCGCGACCTGCGCATCGGCTATCTCAGGCAGGTGGACGACATCGCCCTGACCGATACGGTCTGGGAAGCGCTCCTGCGCGTGTTTGAGCCGGTCATCGCCATGGAAAGGCGGCTGCGCGAGCTGGAAGCCCAGATGGAGCAGAATGCTGACCCCGAGGCCGCCCTGCGTCTGACGGCCGAATATCAGCGCCTCCTGGATCGCTACAACGAGGCCGAGGGCTACGCCTATGAGGGCGAGATGCTGGGCGTGCTGAATGGCCTTGGCCTCAAGCCCGACATGCACGGGCGGCAGGTGGGCACCCTCTCCGGCGGCGAGCGCACGCGGCTTTCGCTGGCCAAGCTGCT
>USFL01000125.1 GCA_900553905.1 uncultured Eubacteriales bacterium
TTATCCAGCCGGACGGCGCTCACGCGCGGGGCCCGTTTTCACCGGGGGTGAAGGCCGGAGCCGCCTCGCCCGCCGGAGCGGAAGCCGCCTGCTGCACCGGCGCGCCGCTACGGTTCTGCGGTTGACGGTCCCACAGCGCAAAGGCAGCGGTCAGAATGCGGCGAATGGGCAGCAGCGGCATGTACAGCAACAGAAACGCCATCAGCAGCGGCACTACAGCCGCCGCCATATCCAGCCCCGACGAACCCTGTTGGGTGAAGGACGCCAGCAGCGCCTCCGCCGCGCCGGTCAGCGCTTCCTTGACCGCCGCTGCCGCAGCGATGGTAAAGGGAATCCACAGGATCAGATTGATCAGGCCCATGCCCAGCTGGGCCAGCCGGCGGCCACGCAGGCGGCGGCGCAGCTCCTTGCGCGGGGAATGGTCATTCCGGTCAGCATAGGCCCAGACATAGCGCGCCGCGCTGTTGCGCACAGCGCCGTACAGCCACACGGCCACGCCCAGCCCCAGAACGGCCAGCACCGCCATGGCGCCGTCCATCAGGGTGTTCTGCGGCGGCGTGAGCGGCGCCGCGCCCACCAGGCCCAGGAAGAAGTTGGCCACGGCGCACCGCGTCTCCGTCCAGGTGCGGCCCAGCCGGGTCAGGGTGCTGAGCAGGGTGAGCGCATCCACCTCTTTGTACCAGTAGTAGCCATAGATCAGCATGACGAAAAGCGGCAGGCCCCACTTGGCCACATGCACGGCATGCAGGAGGGACTCGGCCAGCTTTTCGCCGTAGTTGCCCATGTTGAGAGCCGTGTCAAAGCTGAAATAGCGGCGGCCGTCCCTCTGCACCAGCGCTTCGGCAAAGGAATAGCGCAGCGGCAGCACCAGCAGCACCAAAAGCACCGGGCACAGCAGCGCCAGCAGCTTCAGCGGCGATCCCGCCGGAAAGACGAACAGGCACGCCAGCGGCGCAAGTGCCGCCAGGCGCAGAAGCAGCGCTACGAACATATACAGAAGCGTCCGCAAATAAAAAGTGAGCGGATTGTGCACAACGGTTGTGTGTTGCATACCGGTTTCCATCCTCCCTGTACTTGGGTCTATAGACATACATAAATTATTATAGACGATTCAGCCTTGCGTTGCAAGCGCTGCGGCGCATTTGCCCGGATAAACGAAATGACAGGTTTGCATTTTCCCCCGCCTATGCTATAATAAACCCGGTTTGCACGGGAAAGACTGAATCACGGGCGGCATGGGCCGCAGACGGAGGGACACATGCGAGAAATTCTGCTTTCGATACTGGTCGCCGCCATCGCCTATCTGCTGGGGTGTTTTTCCACGGGACTCACGGTATCCGGCGCAAAGGGCGTGGACATCCGAAACCGCGGCAGCAAAAACACCGGCGCGAGCAACGTGCTGCGCGTGATGGGGCTCAAAAGCGGCCTGATCACCTTTGCGGGCGATTTTCTCAAGGCTGCGCTGTCCTGCTGGATCGGCAGTCTGATTCTGCCGGGAAGCACCTTCGGCATCGCGCGTTACGGCATGATGCTGGCCGGGCTGTTCGCCATCATCGGGCACAACTGGCCGGTGTTCTACGGTTTCAAGGGCGGCAAGGGCGTGGCCTGCTCGGCGGCGGTGGTCTTTTTTGTGGACCCGCTGTGGGGCGCAATCGCCATTGCGGCCTGCCTGGCGGTGATCGCGCTGACGCGCTTCATCAGCCTGGGCAGCATGACGATGCTGTTTTGCTACATGGTGCTGATGTGCATCGCCCACTGGGGGCAATGGGCCGTGTGTCTGTTTACGGTGCTTTTGTTCGCCATGTGCGTCTGGCGCCACCGCGCCAATATCCAGCGTCTGATGAGCGGCACGGAAAACCGCATCGGTCAGAAAGCAAAATGATGGCTGAACCGTGGGAGGGCTCCAGGCAAAGCTCTCCCACGGTTTTTTGTATGAGAAAGGCCGCCCCCCGATAGGAAGCGGCCGGGCGCAGCCTGTTGGGCCTTGTGTACGACAGTCAGGAATTTATTCTTCTATTTCGATCGTTGGGGTACCGCTCGTCATCAGTTGGATAACGCTTTCAGGCAGGTTGCCCAGCGCGGTAAAGGCCGCCTGGGTGACATGCGCCTGCAAATCGATAAACAGGGATTGCATTTCCTCGGCGGACAGCTTCATCAGATCGATAGCGGTATCGCCGGTCGCATTGTCGATCGCATCCAGCACGCTGTCCTCGGCAGGTCCGGAAACCAGCTGGAAGCCGAAGAGAGGCCTGTCGGAGGCCGCGGGTGCGATAATGGCGGCAGCGTTGCCGCGGCTGTAGAGATTCAGGGTCCGTATGCGGTCGTTGCCCTGGTTCTCGGCATGGTAGGCAAAGGTCACCTGCTGACGGTTCGCCAGCACGGCGAAGTAGCCGTCGCTTACGCCGTCCTTGCCCTGCGAGAGCTGAAAGCCCATCAGGCCCAGCGTCTCATCATCGGCAATCATGCTCATGTCCGCGCGATGATCCACACCGTTGTTACCGGTCAGGCGGTCATAGTTGAAGTTCAGGGCCGCCTTCGTTTCGGTTCCCTCATCAGCAGGAATGGTCATCTCCATGCCCATGTCCATGCCCACGAGTTTGGTGTCCTCATCGCTGGTGTAGATATTCATGACGAGTTGCAGGTCGCTCTCCTCGTAGACGCTGCGGGCCTGCTCAATCGCCTCATCCACCGCCGCGGACAGTTCCTCCTCCCCCAGCTCCGGGTTCTGGGACTTGAGCGTCATCTCCATAACCCCGCGCATATACTGCGTATCGCACATGTCCGCCATATCCTCGGAGGTCAGGACCATGGACATATGGCGGGTGGCCGGATCGCGTTCGGGATCGGTAAACTCGCCTTCCTCAAGGGTCATGTTGTCAAAGAGATGCTCATAAACAGCCACCATGTCAGGATCGTCCGGAAAGCTTTCCTGAATCAGTTCCTTAAGCGCTTCGCGATCGTTCATTGCGCTGTCAAGGGTCCCGGTAACCGTGGACGACCCGGCATAACCGGCTGCGCCGAGGGTTTCCACGATTTTGGTCTTATACAGGTCGAGCGTGTTTTTCAGCGTGGCGGCCATGCCCGCGTCTGTTTCCATGCCGTTTGCCTCGGCGATTTCCATGACCAGATCGGAGACGTAGGCGAAGCCGTCATCCCAGTTGACATAGTACACGTCGTCCCCCAACAGCGTGGACTGCACGTACAGGCCGGTGCTGTCCGCGCCCAGCGCAACGGTGGCAATGTCCTCTCCGCCAACGGAAAGCGTAAGCCCGCCCGACTTCTCGCCCTTGGTCAGGGTCAAAGACAGCGCGTCGCAGAGGTCTGCAATCGCGGGCACTGCGCTCAGGTCGTCGCCGGGAATCAGGGTGAGCGTATGCCGGGTATCGGCCAGCGCCGCCAGCGGAAGCGCCACAGCCAGTACCAGGCACAGCAGGGTGGTTATCAGCTTGCGGGTCATAATCGAATCCTCCTTGTATTTTCTATGGGGTTTGGTTCCTTCCTTGGTTGGCTTATACAGTATAACGCAAACGGGGGCCGGTTGTCATCCCCGTGCCAGCAAAAGCCATGACAATGCGCGCGAAGTGTCCGAAATCATGTCTCAGCGCTTCAGCCATACGGTCTCATTGACGATGGGCGTATAGCTCTGAATGAGCTTGACCACCTTGACGCTCACGTTGGTGTCCTCGTAATCCGCCGGCATGGCGCGGGGCTCGCCGGCGCGCTGCATGGCGATGGCCAGCTCCGCCGCCTGCTCCACGCTCTTTTGCGTGATGCCGCCGATGACCACCGTACCCTTGTCCAGCACCTCGGGCCGCTCGGTGGAGGTGCGGATGAGCACGCCGCAGAAGCCCAGCATGGCGCTTTCTTCGCTCAGGGTGCCGCTGTCGCTGAGGACCACCAGGCTGTTCATCTGCAGGCAGTTGTAGTCGAAAAAGCCAAAGGGCGTAAGGTTCCTGACCAGCGGATGGAATTGGAAATGGCGCTGCTGGATAAACTTCATGCTGTGCGGATGTGTGGAATAGATGACCGGGACCTGATAGACCTCGGCCATGTGGTTGATGGCCTGCATCAGGGAGAGAAAATTGTCCTCCAGGTCGATGTTTTCCTCGCGGTGGGCGCTGACGAGGATGTAGCGGCCCTTCTCCAGCCCCAGGCGGCGGAGCACATCGCTTTGCGCGATCTGCTCCCGGTGGCGCTCCAGCACCTCGCGCATGGGCGAGCCGGTGACGAAGATGGTTTTTCCGTCGATGCCCTCGCTTAGCAGGTAGCGGCGGCTGTTTTCGGTGTAGGGCAGGTTGATGTCGCTGATGTGATCGACGATCTTGCGGTTGATCATCTCGCTCACGTTCCAGTCCCAGCAGCGGTTGCCCGCTTCCATATGGAAGATGGGGATTTTCAGCCGCTTGGCGGAGATGGCCGAAAGGGCGGAGTTGGTATCGCCCAAAATGAGTACGGCGTCGGGCTGCTCGCGCGCCATCACCCTGTAGCTCTTGGCGATGATGTTGCCCATGGTTTCGCCCAGGTCCGCGCCCACGGCGTCCAGATAGATATCGGGATTGCGAAGGCCCAGCTCGCGGAAAAACACCTCGTTGAGCGCGGGGTCGTAGTTCTGGCCGGTATGCACCACCACATGGTCGAAGTAGCGGTCGGCGCAGCGCATCACGGCGGACAGGCGGATGATCTCCGGCCGCGTGCCCAGCACGGTCATGAGCTTGAGCTTGCGGGTCATTTCGCTTCCTCCTTTGACGGCTGAACGGGCAGACGGATGGTGTCGGGCCGCGCGGGGTCGAAGCACTCGTTGGCCCACATCAGGGTGATCATGTCGGTATCGCCGGTGTTTTCGATGTTGTGGGTGTATCCGGGCGGGATGTCCACCACCTGCGGCGCGCCGCCCGATACCCGGTAGGAGATCACCGTCGCGTCGCCGGGTTTTCGGAAGCGGATGACGCCCTCACCGCTGAGCACCACGAATTTTTCATGCTTGGTGTGATGCCAGTGCTCGCCCTTGGTGATGTGCGGACGGGATACGTTGACGCTCACCTGTCCGTGGCCGCCCAGATGCAAAAGCTCCGTGAACGACCCACGCGCGTCGGCATGGGCGACCGTGGGGCGCGCGAAATCCTCCGGCGGCAGAAAGCTCAGGTAGGTGGCGTAGAGTTTGGCCGTGAGCGGATCGGACTGGTCGGGGCACTCCAGGCGGTCCCGCATGTCGCGGAAGCGGCCCAGCATCGCCGCCAGATCCCCCACCGTGATGCGATATTCGGGTTTGACGGCGTAGCGCCCCTCCGCATCCGGAATGGCTGCGCCCTCCAGCGCGCGCACAAACGCTGCCGCCACATCGTCGATATAGACCAGCGGCACCTGCGCCGCCGGATCGTTGACCGTGATGGGCAGGCCGCGCGCGATGTTGTGGCAGAAGGTGGCCACCA
>USFL01000126.1 GCA_900553905.1 uncultured Eubacteriales bacterium
CGCGCCGGTATTGCCGCCTTGTGATGGAGCAGGGCGGCATTCCCTTTGCGCCGCACCTGCTGTTCACGCAGTTTCTGGACGATGCGATACCCAAGGAGCGCGAACGCGGCCTGCGAATGGGAACGCAGATGCTGGGGCTGTGTGACGAGCTGTGGGCGTTCGGCGAGCCGTCCGAGGGGATGCGCATGGAGATCGAACAGGCCGGGCGGCTGGGAATCCCTGTGCGCCGTCTGTACGTAGCGGGAGGCGCGGCAAATGAGCGATAAGTGTTTTGCGCTGCGGGCGAGGGGCGTGTGCGGCGCGTTGAGCGGAAACTGTCCCGGTTTCGCAGCCTGCGCATTCTACAAACCGAAGCGCCGGCAGGAAGCGGACCAGCGCCATGCAAACGAGCGACTCAGACGGCTGCCGCCGGAGACACAGCAGCGCATTGCAGAGAAGTACTTCAGCGGCGAGATGCCGTGGAGAGGAGAATGCGAATGACGGCAAGAGAATATCTGTCCCAGGCATTTCACATCGACCAGCGAATCAACAGCAAGCTGTCGCAGGTGATGCGTCTGCGGGAAACCGCGACGAACTGCACGGCGACGCTGTCGGACATGCCTCGGCCGGATTCGCCGAACAAGCAGCGGATGGCAGACACCATCTGCAAGATCGTGGATCTGGAGCGGGAGATCAACGAGGACATCGACCGGCTGGTGGACTTGAAAGCCGAGGCCCGACGGGTGATCAACGCCGTTTCCGACCCGGACCAGCAGTTGATTCTGGAACTGCGGTATCTGTGCTATAAGCCGTGGAATGAGATCATGACTGAACTCGGCTACAGCGAGCCGACGATTTATCGGCTGCACGGTGAAGCTCTGAAAAAAATCTGTGTGCCGGTGAAAAATGATAGCTTTTGATATGGTTTGAGAGTTGCGGCCTGTGCTATAATTACACTCGTCGGAAAAGGACAATGTACCGCCCTTCGGAGCCTACCAACGCTCCGGGGCGGTTTTTCGTTCCGCGGCGGGCGCGGCATCTGCTGTGTCTGATGAGAAAGAATATCCGGAAATCGCTTGACTTTTCATCGGTTCAGAGCGTAAATGTCACTACCCAAAGCGAATGGAGGAATCGACATGACACTGCAAACGACCCCCGCGGACCGCAGGGAAATGGTCCAGGCGATTTCGGAGCGACTGAACAGCCCGGCGGTTTACCTGCGCGCCCCGACCTACGCCTATAGAATCGGCGGCCTGACGGTTGAGCGCGACGGGAGCATCGACAGCGACGACGAGGCGCTGCTGGAAACGCTCAGGCCGATGCTGATTGAGCGGGGCTGGCTGACGGACGCGGCTGCGGCGGATTCAGAAGCAGCCGCCGATCAGGAGAGCGGCGAAGGAGCCGTCGTGAATGCCGGATCAGAAGCAACTGCGGCAGATTATGCGTCGGCCGCGAAAGACTCCGAAAGCACGGATATGGAGCTCAGCTTCCCGGTGGAGGACTGGACGGTTCCGCAGCTGAACAACCTCCTGCGTACCCTGTACAGCAACCAGTACATCCTGCGCAGGATGATGCGGGGCGACGCCCTGTACATCGAACGGCTGCTGGTGGAGCGGCTGGACGAAACGCCCGCAGAGACCCTCGCCGATTTCGAAGCGATGCTGGCCGACGGTCTGGCGACGGGCATGCTCAGAGGCTGTCGCGTTCAGGACGGCAGGTTCACCCTCGAGACGGTGCTGGACGAGCACGACCCCACCCGCTGGCAGGTGCATGCGACGCTCCTGAACGCGATGCTGAAGCACGCGAAAGCCGCAAAGCGCGTGTTCCTCAAGGCGGACGCGAATCCCGAGAACGAGAAGTACCGTGCCAACAGCCTGCTGACGCGGCTGGGGCTCGGCGGCCCGGAGCACAAAGAGCTGCGGCGCGTGCTCATGGCCCACCTCAACGGTTACGCCGCATTCAAAAGCGCCGCTGACATGCAGGCGCACCGGGAGAAGTACGCCCAGCTACGCCGTGAGCGCCGGACGGCAGAAGAAGGTGCGCAGACATGAGCGCGTGGATGGACTGGATTCGGGATGTCGCGCTGAACCGCATCGACACGGTGGAGCGGGATTTGAGAGCGCATCCCGAGCGCAGCCCCCTGTTTGACAGGGCAGTGCGCGATCTGCACGCGGCACTGGATGAAACCGAGGCACACCCCAATGTTGAACTGACAGCGCGCGACGAGCTGTGGATGAGCTACACCGCCGCGCTGGCGCTGGAGATGTATCTGGCCGGGGCGCGGGACGGTGGGCGCGTGCATCACGCCTTCGTCACCGGTGAACTGCCGGGCAGGGAGATTCAGGAGCGGAAAGGAGAGAAGTGGGATGACGCAACCGACGTCTGAAAAGCTGGCATGGATGCGGGAACACTATCGCCCCGGCATGCGGGTGAAGCTGATCCACATGAACGACCCCTATCGGCCCGATTTGAAAGAGGGCGCGATGGGAACCGTGATCGCCGTGGACGACGTCGGAACGATTCACATCGCGTGGGACTGCGGTTCCTCGCTGGGCGTGGTGTATGGAGAGGACTTTTGCACGGTGATGTACTCGGAAGGGAGAGGTGAAATGCGATGACGGAACGCGCGGAGCGCAGGCTGCTGGATTTGAAAGCCCGACAGGAAGCGGGCGAGCACATGATGTGTCCCCGCTGCGGGAGGGACGCCATGAAGGCGCCGGTTCATACAAACGCGCTGAGCCGCACGGCGGACGTGTATGTCTGCGACGCCTGCGGAACGGCGGAGGCGATGCTGGCGTTCATGAAGCAGGACTATCCCCTCCACCTCTGGGCGGCGTTTCAGCCCGTCCGGCCGCCCGCCGATTTCAAAGAGCACTCGGCGCGCGCGGTCATGGATACGGTGCTGCGCACACAGAGCGACGAACTGCGGCGGCTCTACCAGCTCTGCCGGGACGATCCGGGCAACGCCGAGTGGTACAGGCTTGAGGCATTTGAAAGCTGCCCCGGCCTGATTGAGCTGTGGCCGCAGCCGTTTCAGGCCAAGTATCAGGCGGCGGACGGCGCGGTGCTCATCCGATTCAGGAACGGCCCGGACGGCGGCATTCAGATGGCGGCGGACGTGACGGACAAATAGCGCAATATGATTTGCGAGCATCAGGCAAAACGCCTGGTGCTTTTCTTGTCGGCGTTTGCCCGTGTCGCGGCCACGTTGCCGTCACACGCCGCGACTGCCGTCCCACGCGAATCGCTGCCCGCCCCGATTCCAAAGCCCGACACGCGCCCGCGTGCGGCGAATTCCGCGCAACGAGAAAAACCGCCCGCAGGCGGTAATTCTGATTTGTGAGCGCCACCCGGTCAGTAGACCCTGTGCTCGGGCAGCTCGATTTCGGGAGCCTCCGTCGATTCGATGTCTTCGTCTATGACGACCACCTCCGTGTCGGGGTCGTCACTGTAGACCTCGGATATCAGACCTCGCCAGACTTTGATTATGATCGTGTGCATGATGATGCCTCCTTTGATTTCAAAGCGTGGGTTTACGCAGGAAGAGCGCGCGGTAGCTCGCGTTGCTGAAAAGCAGCCCGCGTTCGTGGATGAACTCGCCCACCGTGGCGATGTAGCCGCCGCCGTCCATGATGGCGAATTTGGATTGCGCCAGTTGGTAGATGGTGTTGAGCTTGCGCCGGTCGCGCAGGTCGGCGCGGGTGTGCAGGATTTGGGAGAGGTAGTCGGCGACGAAGATGGCAGTGTCGCTGTAGCGTTTGTTGTTCGGGTCGCTGGTCAGGCGGATGATTCCGTTGTGTGCTACGCCGATGCGGCAGCTCTGGTCGAGCCTGCGCAGGCGGCCCGGCTGATTTGAAAGCGGGAACGGATGGGTCATCTCGGGATTCACGCCTGCCTGCGTACTGATGCGAAAGTGGTACACCACGCTGTCGGCGGCGGTGAAGTGTTCCTGGCGGACGGCGCGCAGGTACTCGTCCGGATTCATGAACCCCTTGTGGATGATGACCCTGCCGCCGCGGGCGAACATGTACCCCGCGCCGTGGGGGTTGTGGTGGAACATGGTTCGGATGGTGGATTCGTCCGGCTGGCAAATGCCGGATTTGGAAACGCAGATGATGCACATGATGGTATCCTCCTTTGTGTGCCGGATTTGAAAGCTCCGGGCGTGTTGGTATTCATCACTCTGTGGGGCGGGAAAGTCAAGGGGATGTGTGTCTCTCTGGCGCTGAATCTGGGAATGGTTGGAGACTGTGTGAAGCTGATCTCTGAGCAGGGTGGATTCAGAAGCTGTACCGCTCGCCAAGGGTTAGCCGGGCGAGGCTGCGCTCGGTATCTTCCTCCCAGTTGTGTTCGGCCAGCTCGATTTCGGAGTACAGGTCGGCGCTGTCGGGCTCGGCGAAGAGCCGGAAGGCGTTCCAGGCGTCCGCAAGGCTGATGTGCTCCTGTTCCTCATAGGGGAAACCTGAATCGGAACCGCGATGTGTGAAACGGATGATGTAGGTGATGCCGGGCATGGGATGTACCTCCTTCTTGATTTGAAAGCTGTGTCACCGGAGGCTTACTCGTCTTCGGAGCCATCCTCGTAGTCCTCTTCGAAATCCGTCCAGGTGATGCCGCCGTAGGTGTACCCGCCGTCGTGTCTGAGGTAGACCTGTGCGTCCTCGTCGAACTCCCGCAGGGCGTCGATCAGCTCGCCGACGGTCATGGTGTGCCGGATCTGGTCGGGGGCGTAGCCCGTGCGATTGGCATTGATGTACAGTTTCATGGTGTGTGCCTCCTCCTTGATTTGGGAACTGTGTGGCTCCCGCGACCGGCTGCGCCGGTTTCGGCCTGTGCCAAGGCGGCAAACCCGTGGTTTGCCGGTCTGCCTGCGGCAGACTGCCGACGGCTCAATTCCGTGAATTGAGGCGCGGCACCACCGGGCCTCGTCAGGCGGGCGGATTGGGTTGCTGTGTCAGGAAGCCCGGGGAGCGGACTCCGCCTGCCGCCATGCGGCGTTGCCGGGCAGGCGCTTGGTCAGGTGTTCCCGCGCGGTCTCGAATTCCTCTCCGATGAAGCCCAGCCGGAGGAGCCAGCACCGGAAGGTGTACTTGGGGTTGTCGGTGATGGGCCGCGCCGGGCTGGCGGATTTGGAAGCCAGCGCCTGATGGGAAATGGCGAGGCAAAGCTGGATGTAGGCTTTGATTTCGCCCGCGTGGAGTGTGCCGTTGAAGGCGCGGAATTCGATGGTGTGCGCGGGCCGCTCGGTGGAAAAGGCCGCGTGCAGATTCAGGAGGTGGTAGCGGCTGGTGTCGTAGTGGGAAGCGGCGCGCCGCCGCCAGTCCTGCCCGCTGTACCCGCCGTTGGTGC
>USFL01000127.1 GCA_900553905.1 uncultured Eubacteriales bacterium
GGCGCATGCACGCGGTGGGGCGGGGCACGCCCAGCGCCTGCGCAACCTCCTGCGCCGAAAAGCCCTCGTAGTAGTACAAAGTGATTGCCTCCCGCTGGCCGGCAGGCAGCTGGGCGATCAGGTCCGCCAGGGTGCCGTCCCCATGCGGTTCTACGGGCGCGCACAACGGCTCCGGATCCTCACAGGGCGTCTCCCGCCGCAGACGTCGCAGGCGGTCGTAGCAGCACCGCGCAGTGATCTTCATCAGCCACGGACGCACTGCCGCATCGCAACGCAGAGCGGGCAGGCTTTCAAAGGCACGCACCACTGCCTCGCTCACCGCGTCCTCCGCGTCCTGCTGCCTGCGTACAATCGCACAGGCCAGGCGCATCAGCGGCCCGCGCAGCTCCCATACGCGCCGGCCCAGTTCATCGGGGCTCATGGGCATCCCCCTTCCCGTTTGCTCTCATCTATAAAGAGCAATTGGACGCGCAAAAGGTAACGTCCTGCCAAAAAAGTTTTCGGAAATCATTGGCAATGGTTCACCTTCATGATATCATACATCCAAAAGGAGGTTTTTTCCATGAAACGGATGATTTGTTTGCTATGCCTGTGCGCCGCGGCATGGCTGATTCTCTGCCTGCCCTGCGCCGCCCTCGCCTCCGGCTACGACGGCGAAAGCGTGCTCCTGCTGGCCACCGACAAGCTCTCCACCCGCAACGGCCCCGGCACCAGGTACCGCGAGACCGGCACCTTCGACCTGCGGGGCGAATACGTGACCGTCCTCACCCGCGAGGAGGACGAAGGCGGCGTGTGCTGGGTGGAGTGCGAGTTTCCCTGGAAGGGAGAGCTCATGCGCGTCTACACGGGCCTCAAGCGCTTTGACTGCGACGACGCGAGCGAGATTTTCTACGCCCTGCCCTGGTACTTCGACGCCAGGGCCCTGCGCACCGTGCCCGCGCGCTACGGCCCCGGCGAGGACTACGCCGCCTATGACACGCTGACCATGGACAAGGGGCAGAAGGTATCCTTCCTGCGGCTGGAGGGCGACTGGGCCCAGGTCGAATGGACCACCACGAAGCAGAGCTACCGCGTCTGGGTCCCGCTGGACGCCATCGACTGCCCGAATCTCTACGAATAGCGTTTCGTCTGCGCGCACCGCCCCGGAACCGCCGAAAGCTCCGGCGAGCGTTGTCTGCCGGAGCTTTCGGCCTCCCTGCGGATTTGCCATGCACAGGCAGCTGATCCGCAGGGAGGAAGATGGCCGTTTCAGGTATGCATAAAAGAGGCCGCTGACCCGATCGGGTCAACGGCCTCCCGGCTTGCCAAAAAAGTTCGCCCGCGCCGGCCCGTTCCGCCCCATGCAATGGCCGCGCGCCTTTGGGCCGTTACGCCTTTTCGAGCACTTCGCCCATCATCTGGTCCACCATGCTCAGCATGCGCGGCAGATGGAAGGGGCCCTTGAAGGTGCTGCCCTTGGTGGAGGGCATGGTGGGCTTGCCGTCGCGGCGCAGGTAGCCGTACCACTCGCCGTATTCCGGGTCGCTGAACACGCGCTTGCAGTAGTCCAGCGTTTTGGTGAACCAGTCGTAATACGCTTCGTTGCCGGTGTCGCGGTAGGCCATCATGGAGGCGATGAGGATTTCGTCGTGCGGCCACCACAGCTTCATGTCGTGCTCGTAGGCCTCCGGAGGCAGGCCCTTGCAGTCGATGAAGTAGAGAAGTCCGCCGTATTCCCTGTCCCAGCCGGCCTCGATGGCGTCGTTAAACACACCTTCCGCCAGGGCGTGCAGCTCCCGGTCGCCCAGGTAGTTGGCATATTCCATCAAAAACCAGCTGCACTCGATATCGTGGCCCGGATTGACCACGCGGCCCTCGGTCACATCCCCCCGGAATTCGCCGCCAGGGCCCACGCTTTCCAGCGTGCAGTGCATGTCCGGCTTGCGGTGGTATTTAAAAATCTCCTCCACGCACTGGCGGGAACGCTCGTTGTAGAGGGCGGCGTTGTCCGGGTCGGTGCGGCGCAAAACGGAGCTGATGTTGAGATAGATCATGGGATTGGCCAGCGCGCGGCCCGGGCGCGTGGCCGGGTCGGTCTTGGGGCCCATGCCCACGGGGTCCTCCATCAGGCCCTGATTCAGCTTCCAGATGAGGTCATAGGCATCGCGTGCCCGCTGCATGCAGGCCGCATCGCCGGTAAGCGCGGCATATTCGGCGTTTGCGATGGCGTAAAAGCCTTCGGAAAAGCAGTAGCGGCGCTGGCGCAGGGGCTTTCCGTCTGCGGTGACGGTAAAGTACATGCGGTTGCCCTTCTCACGGTTGATGCAGTGCGCCTCCATGAAGTCAAGGCAGCTTCTGGCCAGCTCCAGCCATTCCCGCCTCACGCCGTAAACGCCGCAGAGGTAGGAAAAGGTCCAGGCGCAGCGCCCCTGCATCCACACGCTCTTGTCGGTGGAATATACCTTTCCCTTGCGGTCCAGGCAGGTATAGACGCCGCCATGCTCATGGTCCCAGCCATTTTTCACCCAAAAGTCCGCGCAGCGTTCCAGCTCCGCCCGCACCCATTCCCGCTGAGCCTGAAAAACCGATCTGTCCATGCAAGGTTCCTCCTTTTAGTACTCCTCAAAGCTGTTGAGCCCGGAATATTTGCCGGAGGCAAAATGCGCCTCCATGGCTTTTGCAAAGGCTTCATAGTCGTGCCGCTCCAGCGCATCGACGATGGCCTCGTGCTTGCCGATGGTATCATCCAGGTGCTTGCTCTTTTCCTCCCGCTGAAAATTCTCATCCACCGACCAGATGGCCTCCAGCAGGGAGTTGAGGACGCTGTTGTTGAGATGGCGAAACAGCGTCATGTGAAACACCTTGTCGTCGGCGTGAAAAAAGATGCGCTGTTGCCACTTGGCCTTGATGGCCTCCAGGCTTTCGCGGATGTTGCGGATATCCTCGCCGGTCAGGGCGAGATAGGCCTGGCGCATGTAGCTGAGCTCAATGGCCTTGCGGATCATCAGCATTTCATGGATGGGCTTGCGCTCCTCGCCCACGGTGAAGAACAGCACATTTTGAAAGATGAAATCCAGGTTGAATTCCTTCACCACCGTGCCGCGTCCGGGACAGGACTGGATCATTCCCATCAGTTCCATGCTTTTGATGGCTTCCCGAAGCACGTTGCGGCTGACGCCCAGCATCTGGCACATGGCCTGCTCCGTGGGGAGCGAATCGCCGGCCTTGAGCTCGTGGGTGATGATATAGCTGCGGATTTCCCGAAATGTCTGGATGTAAAGCTTCTCCTCTTTCAGGTTCTTCATGGGCATGTCCTTTCAGGATGGGGATGTACGTCCTCAATGTCTTTTGAATTGTACAGCATTGCCTTTGCCTTTGTCAATTCCTATTCCGGAATCAAAAAAACAGACGGTATATACAATTCCAACAATTTGACAGCAAATAAAAATATATAAACACACAAAAAGCAGTTGACAACAAATATAGTTTGTAGTACATTTAACGCGGACTTCCGAAACGCGAAATTTCGCCGAGGAAGATGTGACCGTTTCCAAAAAAAATATGGCAAGGAGGAACCCATCCATGAAAAAGCTGTTCGCGCTGCTTCTGTGCCTCATGATGGTGCTGCCCATGGCTTCCCTGGCGGAAGAGAAGGTGGACATCACCCTGTGGACCTACCCCATCGGCAACTGGACCAACGCCGAGACGGTGGACGCCATCATCGCCAACTTCAACGCCGTGTATCCCAACATCGGCGTAACGGTGCAGTACCTTGACTACCAGTCGGGCGACGATCAGGTGACCAGCGCCATTGAGGCCGGCACCACCCCCGACATCATCATGGAAGGCCCCGAGCGCCTGGTGACCAACTGGGGCGCCGCCGGCAAGATGCTGGACCTGAGCGACCTGTGGACCGAGGAGGCCCTGGCCGACATCAGCGCCACCAGCGAGGCCGTCGTGGCCGCCTGCAAGGGCGTGGACGGCAAGTACTACGAGTACCCGCTGTGCATGACCACGCACTGCATGGTCATCGACCGCGCCGCTTTTGAAGCTGCCGACGCGCTTCAGTATCTGGACGAGGAGACCCGCACCTGGACCACCGACGGCTTTGTAAGCGCCCTTCGCGCGCTGACCGAGGCGGGCTTCAATCCCACCGGCATCGTCTACTGCGGCGGCCAGGGCGGCGATCAGGGCACCCGCGCCCTCGTCAACAACCTCTACTCCGGCCAGTTCACCAATGCCGACCACACCGCCTACACCGCCGACAGCGAGGAAAACATCAAGGGCCTCCAGCTGCTGGTGGACCTGGTCAACGAGGGCGTCCTGACCGCCGATCCCTCCATCGTGGCGGGCGACGAGATCGCGCTGTTCTGCAACGGCACGGCCAAGATGAGCTTCTGCTGGAACGCCTCCGCGGCCGTGAGCAACAAGGCTTCCCTGGCCGAGGGCATCGATCCCCTGCCCATGGCCTTCCCCTCCGATGACGGCGTGCCCGAGCTGTGCGGCGGCATCTGGGGCTTCGGCATCTTCGACAACGGCGACGAGGCCAAGGCCGCTGCCGCCAAGGAATTCATCAAGTTCGTCTGCGACGACGCCGAGCAGGGTCCCCAGAGCGTGTATGCCACGGGCTTCTTCCCGGTGCGCGCCTCCTTCGGCGACATCTACACCGGCACCGACAAGGCCGAGAACGCCGAGTTCTCCATCTTCATGCCCTACCTGGGCGACTACTACAACGTGACGCCCGGCTGGAACACCCAGCGCACCGAATGGTGGAACATGCTGCAGCGCATCTTTGCGGGCGGCGACGTGGCGACCGAGGTGGGCGTGTACGTGACCAACTCCAACGCAAGCATCACCCAGTAAGCCCGCACACTTTGCCATGGCGCTCCCCCGTCCCCAAAGGAAGGGGGAGCGCCATGCTGTCAACGAGGGGGTACCTGCATGCAAAAAACCGTCAGCATTTCCCGTGAGCTGAAAGCCACGCGGCGCCGCGAGAACGTTGCGGGCTATCTGTTCATGGCGCCCAGCCTGCTGTTTTTCCTGGGGTTTGTCATCTTCCCGATGGGCATGTGTCTGGTGACCAGCACGTTCAACTACACCATGACCGACTTCAGCTTCATCGGGCTTCAAAACTACGCCGAGCTCTTCTCGGACGCCATCTTCGGAAAGTCCCTCGTCAACACCGTCATCATCGTGGTGGCCAGCGTGCCCACCGTGTGCTTCTTCTCGCTGTGGGTGGCGTCGGTCATCTACAGGCTGCGTGACGTGTACACCTCGTTTTACCGCTGCGTATTCTACCTGCCGGTGGTTACCGGCTCCGTGGCCG
>USFL01000128.1 GCA_900553905.1 uncultured Eubacteriales bacterium
CTCGGCCAGGGAGCTGACCTCCAGCGTGTTGCCGTTCATGCGGCCCCAATAGCTCGCGCCTTCTCCGAGGACAGGCAGCCACAGCGTGACCTTTCCGTCGGAGCCGGTTTTGACATAGGTGAAGAACTTGCCGTCCACGTAGGCCTGCTCCGCACCGGGCGCATCAAAGACAACCGGCCTGCGGCCATTGTCGCTGGACGCCCCGGAGGGCAGGCGCACGTTGCCGCGCTCCACGTTGAGCACGCCATAGTTGAGGTTGTTGGCCACCGTGAGGCAGCCGGAGCCGCTCAGCTTGACGGCCGCATCCGGCGCGGTAAGGGTCTGAATGGTGGTGTAGCCCTGGAAGCCGATGGTGACCACGGACTTCTGCGACACCCGCAGCGTCAAAAGCTGCACCCCGTCCAGCTCGATGGACAGCACCATGTTGTCACGGATATAAAGCGTGGCGTTCTCCCCGCCGCCGGTCAGGTGATAGCTGCCGCTGCGGTAGAGGATGTTCTCGCCGTCCACCAGCTCCATCTCGATGGGCGCGGTCGCGGCCAGCGTCATGATGCCGTCCGTCGTGTCCGATCCCACCTCCATCAGCCACTGGCCCAGCCCACAGAGCGCCACCACGTCGCCCGCCTCATTGATGCCGATATGGCGGCAGCCCGGCACGGTGCATTTGGGCGCGCGCTCGCAGTGCTCGTTCATATGGTCGCACTGGCTTTCGTCCCAGACGTCGCCGGGGTTGCCCGTGGGCAAAACCGTGACGGCGGGAGGCGAGCCTCCATCCGGGGTGACGGCGGGAACAGGCGGGGGCGTTTCGGAGGTTTCCGGACCCGGCACGGGCGTCTCAGAGGCCTCCGGGCTGGCCGTGGGCGTTTCGGATGCCTCCGGACTTGCCGTGGGCGTTTCGGATGCCTCCGGACTTGCCGTGGGCGTTTCGGACCCCTCCGGACTTGCCGTGGGCGTCCCGGACTCCTCCGGAGGCGGCGTGACCGCAGGCGTCTCGGAGGGCGCCGGAACCGCCGTGGGGGTTACGGAGGGTTCGGTGGAAGGCGCCGTCTCCGGCCCGGCTGCGGGGATGGACGGTTCGGGATTCTCCCCGGCGCCGCTTTCCGACGTGGTCAAAAGGTCCCCCTCAGGCATCGGGGTGGGTGTGGGCAACGGCACGGCCGTGTCCTCGGCCAACGCCTCCAACAGCGGCAGGGCGCACAGACAGATGCACAGCCAAACGCAAACGCTGCGCATATGCCGCTTCTTGACGGAACGCATGCTCAACCTCCTCCTTGAAGCACATAAGGTGGGCGCACCAAAAGCGCCCCCGACGACATAGAACGAATTACCATGGCATACCCATCCATGTTTTTCAATTTTAAGCCTGCCAGCGGCTAAGATCCCGCTTGGCAAGCAGCCTGACCATGGGCACGCCCAAGAGATAACACACAACCGCTTCGCCCAGGCCCACGGTGAGCATATTCATCCAAAGCATGTCGATGCCGTAGGCATAGGTCAGCACCAGCCCCACGATGACCGCGTTGCACAGAACCGGCGGCAGCGCCCTGACCCAGATGCTCGCCCGCATGCGCCAGGTGATCACGGCGGCGATCAGCGTGGCCAGCGTGCCAAACACCACGTCATACACCGTGGCGCCCATGGGATTGAAGAGATTGCTGATCAGGCAGCCCAGCGTAAGCCCCGGCACCGCCTGGGGAAACAGCACGGGCAGCAGCGTCATGGCTTCCGAAATCCGAAACTGCACCGCGCCGTAGCTGATGGGCTGAAACGCCAGCGTCAGCGCCGCATAAAGCGCCGCGATCAGTGCAGACAGGCAAAGGCTTTTTGTGCTTCGACGGGAAAACAAGTTGTGCATTCTTCATTCCTCCTGTTGTATGGCGTGCTGCGAAGGTCGCGCCAGTGTGTAAGTATAGCACAACTTGCCTTCCGCGTCGACAAATGCATACGGAACCTTTCGAGTGCGCATACTGAAGCCATCAACAAAACGGGGAGGTGAACGAAATGTCGTTTCCCAACAAAAACCAGTGTGTCCAATGCGATGTAAGCAGCTGCAAACACCACACCAAGGACGGCATGTGCGAGCTGGACGTGATCAAGGTCGCGCCCCGCTGCAACTGCCATACTGGCACCTGCGACGAAAGCGAGTGCGCCAGCTATCACGCCCGGTAAGTCCCGCGGAAACGCAGTGCGGAGAGGAAGGTTCCTCTCCGCTTTTTGCGTCAGTTCACGGTGATGCCCGTCAGTTTTTTCCACGCCTCCCGAATAGCTTCCTGATTCTGCACGCCATAGTCGGGGTCGTTCTGCTTGCATTCGTCCATGTCGCGCAGGAAGTGGACACAGTTCTGTCCGTCAAAATTGTTGTCCGAAATGGTCTGGCTGCCATGCGCCACGTTATGCGTGGAAGCGATGGACCACCGGCCGTCCGGCAGCTTGATGTAGACGACCTTGGGACCCCAGCTTTCCTTATTGCCAAAGGCCTGGAACATGGCCGCCGTATCCGCCGCGGTGAGAGGTTCCACGTCGGCGTGGTTGCCGCGGCTCATGATGCGCAGCGTCCAGCTGATGCCGGTATCGGGGTCGTAAGCGATCAGGTTCTGACCGTTCTTGAGGGTGGGCTTGACATCGTCAAACCAGTG
This sequence comes from uncultured Eubacteriales bacterium, assembly GCA_900553905.1. Taxonomy (GTDB): domain Bacteria; phylum Bacillota; class Clostridia; order Christensenellales; family Aristaeellaceae; genus Limiplasma; species Limiplasma pullistercoris. The sequence goes on from USFL01000128.1 coordinate 2,637, forward strand.
CAGCAGCTGGATGGTCGCGCCGTTGGGGGCGACGGTCGTACCCGTGCTACCCGATGAGGAACCGCCGGAAGACGAGCCGCTGGAGGAATCATAGCGCTTGGCGTTGCCGCTGTAGAGCACCGTCTGTGTCTTGGCGCCCGCTATGCCGTCGTCGTCCAGGCCGTTGAGCTTCTGGAAGGCGATGACCGCGGCCACGGTGATGGGTCCGTAGGTGCCGTCGGCACTCACGTCATAGCCCAGATCCTTGAGGGCCTGCTGGAGCTTTTTCACCTCCGTGCCCTTATCCCCGGACTGCAGCTTGACATAGGTGCTGGAGGAGCCGGAAGAACTGGAACCGGACGAACTGGAGGAACCCGCCGCCACGGCCGAGCTGGAAAACAGCGCGGCATAGGTGCTCTGTCCGGTCAGGCCGTCCACCTTGAGGCCGTTGTTCTTCTGAAACGCCGTAGCCGCGGCGATGGAACCGCTGCCGTATACGCCGTCGATGCTGCCGGTATAGTACCCCAGCTCCTTCAGACGTTCCTGAACGGCGATGACGTCATCGCCCGTATAGCCCCTGCGCAGCGTGCGCGTGAGGCCCGTGGATGTGCCGGAGGAGGAACCGGAGGACGAGCCTGACCCGTTCGCCTTCGCGTAAAGAAGCTCCAATGTTTTGGTGCCTGCAAGGCCGTCGGCCTCCAGGCCGTTATCTTTCTGAAAGGAAATGACCGCCCGCTGCGTGCCTGCGCCGAAGCGGCCGTCCACGCCGTTGGTATCATATCCCAGCTTGACCAGGGCGGTTTGCAGCTCGGTTACGCGGCTGCCGCTGTCGCCATACTTGAGGGTGTTGGGGTTGGTGGTCACGGGCGTGGTGATCGTGCCGCTCTCCCCGCTCGTCTCCCCATAGAGCATGGTCAGGGTCAACGTACCCGCCTTGCCGTCCACCTCCAGCCCCCTGGCCGCCTGGTAGGCCTTGACCGCCGTTTCCGTGCCGCGGCCAAACTTTCCGTCCGTTCCATTGGGATTGAAACCCAGCTCCAAAAGCGCCTTTTGCAGCTGCAATACGTCCGAGCCGCGCGATCCAAATTCCAGCGTGGTGTATTTGGTGGCCGCCAGGGCCTGGGGCGCGGCCAGCAGCGTCAGGATCAGCGCAAGCGCAAGCATCCGAAAAGACAGCGCGCGCAGAAAAGCTCTCATGATCTGGTTCCTCCTTGGGTCATTGCGGTGTGTGATAAAGCCCGCCGGAAGCGGACCGCGTTTCAAGTATAACAAACCTTTTCCAAAAAGTAAATGCTATATTACGGTTTTGTTACGAAAAAGTCGTGTTTTTGTATCGTGTTTTCAAAAAATCGAAGCAAATTTGATGCATGAAAATGGTAGACTTAATCGTTGGGATCAGTGGATGGGTGCCTGTAGCGCCCGTCATCAAAGGAGATACCATCCATGAAGAAACGCGTGTGGATTTGCGTGGCGTTATGCGCGCTGCTGGTATGGGCGGCCGTTCCCTCCCTGGCGGAGGACTGCTTCACCATCGACGTGGACGCGCTGGATATGAACAGCCTCAACAGCGACGACTATGTGGCGCAATATCTTTCTGCGAGCGCCCAGGGCGTGCGGGTGAAAAAATACATCAGCAATTCCAGCGAGCTGGCGGCCCCGGTCCGGCTGACGCTGATGCAGATGGATTCGCAGACGCTGCTTTTTGACAAGGACTACGGCTTGCAGAGCGGCACCTTCGACAGCGGCGTGATCTACCTGCCCTACGTGGCGGACCGTACCATCCCCTATCTAGTGACCCTGACCATTGGTGACTATGTATACGCCATGCCCTTTATGCACCAGCAGGCGCGCCTCGTAGCCAACAATGCCTGCACCTATGGCGTGCGGCTCAACGACCTGGCGGTGGTCTTCTACGGCGACTGGATGATGGGCACCATGGTGGATCTCAACGCCCTGGCCGGGCAGGGTTCCATGAGCGTGGACCTCTGCGCCAGCAACCGCTACGTCATTGGCCAGGCCACGCTTTCCATGCAGGGTTCCTCCCTGTGCGTCTCGGTTTCCTTCAACAGCCAGGCCAATGTCACGGTGCATAGCCAGAGCGTCTGGGTCGTGACCAACTGCGCGGACTTTGCCGCCGGCGTGCAGCCGCCTTCCCACCAGCCGGGCGAATGGGTGGACGTGAGCGGCGCGGCCAGCGCGCTGGTCGTATTGTCCCTGCGGGTGGATTACGATCCTGCCGGCCTTCCCGCCTTCAGCTATGACCTGTCCTCCTCCCAGCTGCAAACCCAGCTGTCGCTCTGGGAACAAAACCGCGCCGGCGGGCAGAGCACGGACGGATGGAGCGACGGAAGCGTGGACCCCTTCGCCTTCTCCGAGGATATCGGCTGGATTGACAACTCCGGCTGGGTGGATGACGGCGGCTGGTATGATGATGGTTCCGGCTGGGTCGATGACGGTTCCGGATGGTCCGATGACGGCTCCGGCTGGGTGGATGACAGCTCCGGATGGTCCGACGGCGGCTCCGGCTGGGTCGATGATAGCTCCGGATGGTCCGACGGCGGCTCCGGCTGGGTGAATAACGGCGGCTGGACCGACGAGGCAGCGGCCAACTTCTGAAAAAGCAAACAGGGCCCGTCCGGGAAGCATTTCCCGGACGGGCCCTGTCCGTTATTCTCCAAATCCGCCGCCCA
>USFL01000129.1 GCA_900553905.1 uncultured Eubacteriales bacterium
GGCCGGCCGCCTCAAGCCGCCGCGCCGCAAAGCCCGCCAGATAGTACACGGCTGGGAACCACAGCGCCACAAAGCTGATGAAATAGGTATTGACAATGCGCCCCGCGCCGATGGAGGCGATGGCGTAGAGCGGCGGGGTCATCTGCGTGCAGTACAGCGCGCCCGTCAAACCCAGTACGAGCCATGGGTGCGAAAATCGCCACGGGCTTTTCTTCGCCGCCCCGTACAGCGCGGGCAGCGCCGCCAGCGTGACCGCGATCAGCGCAGGCCGCAGGTACGCGCTCATCTGCGCCACCCCGTAATAGAGGGCCTGCAAAACCGCCTTGACCGCCGGGGCCCGGTAGCCGATCACCCCGGCGCGCACCGCGTTGCCGGGGGCGGACATGCTGTAGGCAAAGCAGAGGAGCAGCAGGGCCGCCAGCCCCGCAAAGCGCCAGCGCCGCGGATGCCGCACGCGCAGCATCCACACCAGGCACACCGCCAGCATGCACACGCTCAGCAGCCCGCCGCCGTAGCTGCCGCCGCCCAAAAGCACCATCAGCAGGCACAGCGCCGCCGTCAGCCCCACGGCGCGGCCCTTCGCCTCCGCCAGCCGCACCATCAGCGCGGCGGCCAGCGCCATGAGCGAGTAAATGAAGGTGTTGCCGATGCCGCCGTTGAACCAGAAAAACGCCTCGCCCGCATCCGGCATGAACTGGATCATCAGCGTCACCGCCAGGCACCCCAGCGTCCAGCGGCCCGTGCGGTCCATGCCCAGCCGGCCCATCACCACCGAAAAGAAGCACAAAAAGCACGCGATCAATGCCGTGAGCAGCACAAACGTGCCGATGAAATACAGCTGCTCGGAAAAAATGCCGGGCTGCACATTGCTCAGCAGCGTGCCCGTATAGGTGCCCTGCCAGCTCTGGCGCGTTTCCAGCGCGCTCTCCCAGGCCGCGCGCAGCACCGCGCCCACGCTGCCCGTCTCGCGCCAGGCCTGATGCGCCTGCGCGGAAAAGCCGTAATCGTCATAATAGGGATGATTGTACAGGGAGATTGCGTACAGCGGCAATGCGCCCAGCACCAGCGCCGCCACGCTCAGCCACAACAGCACGCGCCGGATTTTTTCCATCCGGTTCTCCGCCTGCATGCCGCTCCCTCCCTTCACATCAGGTGCATAGGTTACCAAGTTTAGATTATAGCATGTTTCGCCCAAAAAAGCCACACACGCCGCAATCCGGGCAAAGATTCTCCGCACACCGGCCGGGCTGCATCATAGGATGGTACAGGCGCGCCCATGTGGCGCCGCCGGAACCGCTTGATGCGGAAAGGAGCGCTTGACCATGATGCTCAACCAGCCTGCCACCCCCGGCGCGGGGCCGGACGGCCTGCCCACGCCCACTCTGCCGGACGCAAACCAGCCCGCTTCCCCCGGCCCGGGGCCGGAGGGCCTGCCCACGCCTTCCCTGCCCAGCCGGCCGCAGATCACCTGTCCCGGCACCTTCTGCTGTCCCGCAGGCTACACCGCCGCTACCGTCGGCCGCGGCCAGACCTTTACCGACCTTCTGCTTCTCCATAACGTGTCCTATCAGGCCCTGCGCGCGGCCAACCCAAACCTGTCCGTCACCCGGCCGCAGGCCGGGACGCGCTATTGCGTACCGCCTGCCGGCAGCCGCCGCCTGTGCCCCACCGGCAGCTACAGCCACGTCATGGGCGCAGGCGAAAACCTTTACACCCTCGCCCAGTCGCTGGGCGTGACCCCCGGCGCGCTGCTGCTGATCAATACCATGCTGGCCCCCGGAGATTTTGTGCCGGGACGCGTGGTGTGCGTAACCTGAAAAACGGAGAAGCAAAGCGGCCCGCGCAGGATAGCGCGGGCCGTTCTTTGTTTCTTCAGTTGTCCAGGCGCCGGGCCACCTCGTCGGCCACAACCATGCCGCTTACGCCCGCCTGCATCAGGCCGCGCGTGATGCCCGCGCCGTCGCCCGCGGCGAACAGGCCCTTGATGGCCGTTTCCATATGGCTGTCCACCAGCACCTTGCTGGAATAGAACTTGACCTCCACGCCGTAGAGCAGCGTGTTCTGGCTGTAAAGGCCGGGCGCCAGATGGTCGAAGGCCTTGAGCGCCTCGACAATGCTGGTCAGGTGCCGTGCGGGCAGCACGAAGCTCAAATCGCCCGGCACGGCGGTGGAGAGCGTGGGGATGGTGGTGGACTTGGCCAGGCGCTTCACGTCCGTGCGGCGGCCCTTGAGCAGGTCGCCCAGGCGCTGCACCATGATGGGGCCGCCGGTGAGCATGTTGCCCAACTGGGCGATGTAGCGCCCGTACTCGATGGGCTGATTGAAGGGCTCGGTGAACTGCGTGGACACCAGCATGGCGAAGTTGGTATTGCCAGTGCGCTTTTCCGGGTCCTCGTAGCTGTGGCCGTTGACCACGGCGATGCCGCCCTCGTAGTACTCCTGGCTCACCTCGCCGCCGGGGTTCATGCAGAAGGTGCGCACCTTGTTTTCATAGGTGTCGCTGTAGTAGACCAGCTTAGCCTCGTAAAGGTCGCGGGTCAGGTGGTCCATGATGGCGTTGGGCACCTCGACGCGCACGCCGATATCCACCTCGTTGTTCTGGGTACGCAGGCCCAGCTTGTTCACCGTTTCGGACAACCATTGCGCGCCGCCGCGGCCGGGGGCCGTCACCACATAGGGCGCGTAGACGATTTCCGGCTCGTGTCCGCGCTGGTGAATCTTGACGCCCGTCACCTTCCCCCCCTCGCAGAGGATGTCCTCGGCGCTGGTCAGCTCCAAAAAGGTGGTGTTGGTCTTGGTAACGAGGTAGTCGTGCATCGCGCCCAGCACGGGGCCGGCGTTCTCCGTGCCCAGGTGGCGCACGGGACAGGGCACCAGGCGGATGTTATGGCGGCTGGCCTCGTAGGCGATCTCGTCCACACGGCTGTTGTTGAGGCCGTGGACGGTTTTGCTGGCTCCGAAGCCGAGATAGATGTCGTCGGCCTGATGGATATAGTCCATCGCGCGCTTGTGGCCGATGTAGTCGCTCACATGGCCGCCCACCTCGTCGCTGAGGGACAGCTTGCCATCCGAGAATGCGCCCGCCCCCGCCCAGCCATGCACGATGGCGCAGGGGTCGCAGTGCTTGCACTGCCCGTCGATGCGCGCCGGGCACGCGCGGTGGGAAATCGCCCGGCCCGTGTCCACGATGAGCACGCGGCTCTGCGGCCGCTTCTTGGCCATTTCCAGCGCGGCGAAGATACCCGCCGGCCCCGCGCCGATGATAATAAAATCAAAATTCTTATTTTCCATGCGCTGTCTCCTCCGTCATTTCAGGCGCTCGGCAAAACCCACCTTACGCTGCACCTTGCGCAGCGTGCGCAGCGCCATCCGGTTGGCGATCTCGGCGTTTTCCTTCAGCACGCCCTGCAAATAGGCCTTGTCGGCCATCAGGCGCCTGTGCTCGCTTTGCAGGGGAGCGAGCGTTTCGATCACGCATTCGCTCACGCGTTCCTTGAGCTTGCCGTAGCCCTGACCCTGCAGCTCCGCCGCCGTCTCTTCCACGCCCTGCCCGGTCAGCGCCGCGATGATGCTGAGCAGGTTGCTAACGCCCGGCTTGTTGACCGGGTCGAAGCGGATGTCCGCCTCCGAGTCGGTCACGGCGCGCTTGACCTTGCGGCGGATGGCGTCAGGCGGGTCGAGCAGGGAGATAAAGGTATCCTCGGGATCGGACTTGCTCATCTTGCGGGTGGGGTCCTGTAGGCTCATGATGCGGCTGCCCACCTTGCCAAAGTACCCCTCCGGCACGGTGAACACGTCGCCGTACACGCCGTTGAACCGCTGGGCAATGTCGCGCGTCAGCTCCAGGTGCTGCTTCTGGTCCGCGCCGATGGGCACCAGGTCCGTCTGGTAGAGCAGAATGTCCGCCGCCATCAGCGTAGGATACGTAAACAGGCCCGCATTGATGTTATCGGCGTGCTTCTGCGCCTTGTCCTTGAACTGGGTCATGCGCTGCAATTCACCCATATAGGTGAAGCAGTTGAGAATCCAGGCAAGCTCCGCATGACCGCTCACGTGACTCTGGCAGTAGATGACGTTCTTTTTGGGGTCCAGGCCGCTGGCGATGTAGATGGCGGTCAGTTCCAGACAGCGGCGGCGCAGAGCCGCAGGGTCCTGCCGCACGGTGATGGCATGCATGTCCACCACGCAGTAGATGCACTGGTATTCGTCCTCCAGGAGCTTGAAGTTGCGCAGGGCGCCGATGTAGTTGCCCAGCGTGAGCGTGCCGGAGGGCTGGATGCCGGAAAAAATGATCTTCTTGGTTTCGGCGGGCGTATCCATGGGGCGTTCCTCCTTTGAGGTGTTACAGGGTGAGCGTGAGCACAATGCCCACGATGATGAGCAGGTTGCCGATCAGGCGGCGCGGGGTGATTTTTTCCTTGAGGAACCGCCAGCTCAAAAGCATCACATAGATGTAGCTGGATGCCTCCAGCACGCTGGCTACGGTCAACTCCAGTGTGCGAAGCGCCACGACGTTCAGCAGCATGCAGCCGAAAAACAGCGCGTAGGCCAGGATAACCGGGGCGTTGAGGTAGGCGCGCGCCCCCGTGTAGCGGGGATTGTCGGCGGCTTTTTTCAGGATCAGCTGGCTCACCGCCGACAGTAGGGGGGTGATCAGGTAAATCAGAACGCCGCTATTCATGGTCCGTCACCACGAGCGCCACTCCGGCCAGCACCACCACAAGCCCGGCCGCCTTTCCAAAGGTCATTTGCTCGCCGAAAAACGCGAGCCCGAACAGCGCCGTCCACAGCGTGCAGACGCCCTTGTTGCTGTAGGCGAAGTTCAGCGGCATACGCCTGAGCACCCGCTGCCACAGAAGCGAATAGGCCAGCAGCGCCGCCGCCTCCGCCGCCAGGAATACCAGCGTCATTCCCGCCTCCTGTGCCGCCAGGCGCAGCCCCGCCAGCTTGGCGAACACGCTGACCACCGCATAGATCAGCAGCGTGCCGTGCAGAAGCAGCATGCTTCGCGCGTTGGGTCTACTCAACCGCATCGTCCCTTTCCATCGTCGTGTTGTCAGCGCCCAGGGCCCGCAGAGCCGCCAGCATCGGGCTGTCGCCAAGGCTGCATTTGACCGCCGGGCGGATCGCATAGCGCAACGGCGAGGGCGTATAATCGATCAGCCCCAGCTGGCAGAAGGCGTACAGCCCCGCGCGCGCCTGCGCGTCCTCCAGCCCCGCCGCCTGCGCAAGCTGCCCAAGCGTGCGGTATATGCCGCTGCGCAGCGCCTTGTACAGCGTCCGGTAGGCGGCGTC
>USFL01000130.1 GCA_900553905.1 uncultured Eubacteriales bacterium
CTGAAGGGAGATCCCGAGCTCTGCGCGCAGCAGAAGAAGGCGGGAAAGCTCCTGGCGAGGGAGCGAATTGCGCAGCTTCTGGACGCGGCGAGCTTTGTTGAAATGGATGTGCTCAACGCCGACGCGGGCGTGGTGACCGGCTACGGTCTGGTCGATGGAAGCCCGGTGTGCGTCTATGCGCATGACTTCACCGTAAAGGGCGGTTCCGTCGGCGCCGCGCACGCGCGCAAGGTGTTGAAGGTGATGGATCTGGCTGAAAAGACCGGAGCGCCCGTCGTCGGGATTCTGGATACCGCCGGCGCGCGGCTGGACGAGGGCGTGGACGCCATGAACGCCTACGCGATGATGGCCGGCCGCGTCAGCGCGCTTTCGGGCGTGGTGCCGCAGATCGCGCTGTGCCTGGGACCGGTCGCGGGCGGCGCGGTCATGCTGGCGGCGCAGTGCGCGCTGCTGGCATGGGCGAGCGCGCTGGGATGGGCGTGAGACGGAGAGCGCAAAAGCGCAGAGGGCCGCGAAAGTCCCCCGCACAGGAAACCGGCCCCCGAAGGAAGCCAAAGCGCTTCTTTCGGGGGCCGGTTCGTTTTGCCGGTTGCCTGCGCGGGCCGCCGCCGCATCCGCTTTGGGCGGCCCGCGCCGCGTCCGCCGGCGTTATTCGGTCACGATCTGCCAGGTGGTGTCAAACCCGTGGGATACCGGGTCGTCCGGGGTCACGGTGCCCATGTGGGCCACGTACTCGCCCAGCTGCGTGGGCACCGGCGCGCGGTCCGCGCCCAGGTACTGGCTGGCGGTCCAGCAGCAGTCGGCCTCGGTCAGGCCCGTGGCCTCCAGGAAGCCGTAGCCGCCGGAGAGGCGGTAGCTGTTGAGCGTCACGCGGATGGGGCCGTCCATCTCCAGCAGGTCCGTGCCGTCGATGGCGGCGGCGGTCACGCGCTCGCCCAGGGGCTTGGTCAGGTCGAAGGTGTAGTCGATGCCGTAGAAGCTGTCCACGCCGTAGATGGACACATCCGGCCCCAGCGCGGGCTGGCCGTCCTCGGTAATGACCAGCATGTCGGCCACGGCGCTCATCCAGTTGTAGAGCTGCTGCGGGGTCATGTCGATGGCGCACAGGAGGTTGTTGGAGTAGCGGTAGAGCTTGCTAAGCTCCAGGGTGGAGATGGTGTCGCCGTCCTTGGGCACGAAGGAGAGGGTGTTGTCCGCGCCCTTGCCGAACACCGGCGAGGCGATGGAGACGGTCGCGCCCTCGATGCCCTCGCTCTCAAACGACTGCCACGAGCACCAGATCTGGCCCTTGTGCACGAAGTCCAAAAGATGCGTCTGGCTGAGCACCATGTCGTCGTTGGTCTTGCCCTCGGCCTCGGCGGTCAGGTCGGTCCATCCCTTGTCGAAGGTGCCCAGCGGCTCGCTGGCCCAGGCGTAGGTGTCGTCGTACCAGGGCTGGAGGGCCTTGGCCAGCGTCTCGTCGCCCGCGTAGGAGGCCAGGGCCAGGTTGGCGTTCTGACGGATGGTGAAGCCCGCGAAGGCCCCGTCCTCGTCAAACGTGAGGTCGAATACGGTCTTGGTCACGTGGGTGCCGCCGCCGTTGACGATGGGCACGGCCTTGCCGTCCGCGTCGGTGAGGGTTTCGATGTTGGCGGTGTGGTCATGGCCGTAGATGACCAGATCGACGCCGCTGGAGCCCTGCACGCCGCTGACCACCTGGGATTCCAGCAGGAAGCCGTCGGTTTCCACACCGTCGTCGGTGCCCTTGCCGCTGTGCACGCTCACGATCACGATGTCGGCCAGGTCGTTGTCGCGGATCTCGGAGGCCCACTTGTTGATCTCAAAGGCCAGCAGGCCGTCGGGGTTGTCAAGGCTGGAGAACTGCATGTTGGGGTAGTTGGTGGCCAGGTCCCAGGTGTGGTTGGCCGCGTTGCTAAGGCCGATGACGGCCACGCGCACGGTCCGGCCCTCGCCGAAGTCGTAGGTCTTGATCACGTAGGGATCGTAGAACGGATCGCCCGCGGCCTTCTCCTCGCCGCGGAAATCGACGCCGTCCTCGACCAGCACGATGTTGCCGCTGATGACCGCGATGCCGGCCTCATCGGCGATGCGGGTCTGGGCGTCGCGCCGATCGGGGGTGAAGTTGAACTCGTGGTTGCCCATGACCCAGGCGTCGTAGCCGATGTAGTCGAGGGCCGTGATCATGGGGTTCTCATCATCGGGTTTCAGGTTGATGGCGTACTGCGCCACCAGCGTGCCCTGGATGGTGTCGCCGTTGTCCACCAGCAGCACCTTGTCCCCGAACGCCTCGCGCTCCTGAAGCACCGCCGAGGCGACGCGCTCCATGGAGGCGGCGTCCTCGGTCTGGGTGGCCACGTCCAGGAGCGTGGCGCGGCCGTGCATGTCGGTGGTGGAGAGCACGGCCAGCTGCAAGGTGCCCAGGTCCTCAAGCGACCAGTCGGAGGAGATCTCCGGGGTGATGGTGCCGGCCAGGGTGATGTAGTTGGCCAGGAGGTTGCGGGCCTGGCCCATGTCCTCGCCCTGCATCATGTCGTACTGGGTGGAGTAGATGATGCGCTCGGGGTCGTTGGGGGTGAAGGAGCAGCCGTGCGCGTTGAGGTAGGCGATGTAGTTGCCGCCGCCGTTGTAGCGGTAGTTGTTGACCACGACGGTGAAGGTATCGCCGTCGGCGACCTCCTCGCCCTCGTAGGTCATGGAGGCCACGCGGCTGCCGGGCGCGGCGCTGTAGTCCAGCACGTAGGAGAAGCCGTCGCCGTAGATCACGTCGTAGTAGGTCAGGTCCTCGGCGCTCACGAACGGGCCGTTTTCGTCCACCTGGATCTTGGTGGCGGCAAACTCCAGCCACGCCCGCAGCTCCTTTCCGCTCATGGTGATCTGGTAGAACCAGTTTTCGTAGCGGTAGAGGCCGAACATGTCGCCCAGCACGATTTCGCCCTCGGGAATCAGGTTTTCCGCGTCGCCGGAGGTCAGCGGGGCCGAGATGGACAGCTGCGCCGGCGTGTCGTCCGTGGGATCGTCGGGGGTGTTTTCGCCGGTGTTGTCATACGCGCCCCAGATCTGCACGCGGTTGATCAGGTCCATGAAGGCCGAGGGCGCGGTGCCCAGCCCCGCCGCCGGGAAGTCGCCCGTGGCGGTGCCGATGGGCTGGAGCATGTACTCGTCCCACGCGGCTTCCTCGTAGGGCTTGAGGGCGGCCTCGAGCGCCTCGTCCACGGCGTAGCCCTCCATGTCCACGGTTTCGGCCTCGATGGTGAAGTCCCCGTCCGCCTTGTCGTAGGTCACCAGCGCCTGGCCGATCATGGCGCACTTGGTACCGGGCGATACCACGGGCACCGCGTCGCCCGCCGCGTCGGCGATCTCGGTCACGGTGTCGAAGTGCTCATGCCCGGCAAACACCAGGTCGATGGTGTCCGTCTGCTCGACCAGCCGGCGGATGAAGTCGGATTCGGCGTCCGAGTCGATGCCGCTGTGGCTGTAGAGCACGATCAGGTCGGAGGCCTCGTCCATCTCCTCCTCGTAGTGCAGGTAGGTGTCGATCACGTTCGCGAAGTAGATGCCCTCCCAGTTGGCGGGCACGTCCCACTTGGGGATGTTGGGGTTGCCGATGCCCATCACCGCCACCTTCACCCCGTCAAAGTCGAAGATGCGGTAGGGGTCGTAGCCGTGCCAGGGGGCCCAGTCCTTGCTTTCGTCGGAGTTGGTCGCGGCGTCCAGATAGTCGGCCATGGAGACCCACACCTCGTCCTCGCCCCCGGCGGCGGGCGCGGTCAGGTCCTCCAGCTGGCGGTTGAGGATGTCCAGGCCGTAGTTGTATTCGTGGTTGCCGGTCACGAACAGGTCATAGTCCATCATGCGCAGCGCCTTCATGGCCGGGTCCTGCGCGTCGGGCTGATAGAAGGCGTAGTAGTATGTCAGCGGCGTGCCCTGCACCAGGTCGCCGCAGTCGCCCAGGAACACGTTTTCGTACTGTGCGCGCTGCTCCTTCACATAGGTGGCCACGCGCGTCAGGCCCTGTCCGTACTGGCCGGACTGGCTGACATCCGTGGTGTAGTTGGTCGCGTAGAGCTGTCCGTGAATGTCCGAGGTGCCCAGGAAGAGGATCTCGACCGTATCCCCGGCCGCCTCGCCGAAGGCCCATACCGGCATGAGCAGACACAGAACCAGCAGGAGCGACAGCAGAGTTGCGCTTCGATGCTTCATGTTCACGACTCCTTTTCCTTTTTCATGTGTGGTTGTACGTGCGGGTCAAACACTGTACTTTGATTATATCATAACAAAGAAGGAAAGAAAATACATTCTGCATAAATTGCGGACGCCATTTTCGGCATATATAACAAAATAGTGAATGCTTCCATCAAAATATCTGATGGTTTTTCATAAGGAAGTCCGCGGGACTGGCGCACATCATTTTCGTGTGCCGGAAAAAAGAGGCAGGCGCCGCGCGCGCCCGTTCGTTGTATGGATGGCGGTTTTCCGCAAAACGGGAAAACAAAGGAGGCATTGGAAAGATGAAAAGACGAATCTGCGCGCTTTTGGCGGCGCTACTGCTCTTTGGCGCGGCGGCGTCGGCGGCCCCGGCCCCTCTGCCGGAGGGCATGACGTATCTGGCCGCGTGCCGGGTGGAGGGGGAGACCACCGGGGGCGTGACGTTTGCCGTGACGCAGGCGGCGTATGACGGGGCGCTTCTCACCCTTGAGGTGCTGCTGACGCCCAACGACGAAAACACGGCCCTCATGGACAACCAGGTGGAGGTGCCCCCGGAGGACAGCTGGTTCCTCCGGGAAAAGGAGAAGGCGGCCGCGCTGGGCGACAGGGTGCTGGGCGTGGTGTGCGACATCGCCGGCCTCACGGACGAAAAGGGCAACAACCTCGCCATGGAGTACCGCTGCACGCCCGCGCGCAGGGGCCGGGCCATGACGTATACCTTCGAGGTCCCCATCCAAAGCGCGTTCGGGGAGGCGCAGGTGGAGCTGTACTTCGGCGTCAACGAGGACCTGGGCTTCCGCTTCGAGCAGGACGCGCGCCTGCTGCTGCGCGTGCCGCTCCCCGCCCTCGTCCCCCTGACGGCGGACTGACGCAAAAACCCCCGCCTTCCGGCGCATCTGCGCGCCGGAGGCGGGGGCTTTTTTTCATTTTACCGCTGCCCGTAATAGGCGTTGGGGCCGTGCTTGCGCTGGAAGTGCTTCTCCAGCACATGCGCGGGGGCGGGGGCGGCGGCGGGGTCTACCTGCACGGTGTAGAGGGCCATGCGGGCGACCTCCTCCAGCACCACGGCATGGT
>USFL01000131.1 GCA_900553905.1 uncultured Eubacteriales bacterium
TGTGCACCGCCTATCCGTGCGATCACGCCACCGCCGAGGACGCCATGCACCGCACCCACCGCTGGGCCAAGCGCTGCCAGCAGCACCATACCGACGATTCGCAGGTGCTCTTCGGCATCGTGCAGGGGGCGTTCTTCGAGGACCTGCGCATCCAAAGCGCCAAGGAGCTGGCGGACATGGACTTCTTCGGCTACGGCATCGGCGGCCTGTCCGTGGGCGAGCCAAAGCCCATGATGTACGATCTGCTGGAGGCCATCATGCCCCACATGCCCGCGCTCAAGCCACGCTACCTCATGGGCGTGGGTTCGCCCGACTGCCTGATCGAGGGCGTGCTGCGCGGGGTGGACATGTTCGACTGCGTGCTGGCCACGCGCATCGCGCGAAACGGCACCTGCTTCACCCCAGGCGGGCGGCTGGTCATCAAAAACGCGCAGTATGCGCATGACTTCCGCCCCATCGACGAGGAATGCGACTGTTACGCCTGCCAGAATTTCAGCCGCGCCTACATCCGCCACCTCTTCAAGGCGGGCGAGATCACCGGTGCGCGCCTCACCAGCATCCACAACCTGCGCTTCCTCCTGCGCCTGATGGAGAAGGTGCGAAAGGCCATCGAGGAGGACCGCCTGCTGGATCTGCGCAGGCAGTTCTACGAGCGCTACGACATGAGCCGCAACTTCTAGGAGGGCGTCATGGAGATCATCGAGGTCGCCGCCGGCGTGGTGCGCCGGGCGGACGGGCGCGTGCTCATCTGCCGCCGCACGGGACGGCTGGAAGGGCTGTGGGAGTTTCCCGGCGGCAAGCTCGAGCCCGGCGAAACCCCTGCCCAATGCCTGGAGCGCGAGCTGATGGAGGAGCTGGAGCTGCGCGTCCATGCCGGGGAAGCGCTGGCCGAGGTTGAACGGGAGGAAGGCGGGCGTATGATCCGCCTCATCTTCGTCGCCGCCGAGCTTTGCGCAACCGAGGCGCTTTCCCTGCACGTGCACGGCAAAGCCGTGTGGGCGCTGCCGTCGGAGCTGGACCGGTATGCGTTTTGTCCGGGGGATGCGGCATTTTTGAGCCGGGGGCTTTTGTAGTGCCCCCGGCTTTGTTTTGATGCCCAAATACGATTGGTTGAGGCGCAGGTTTACCGGGCTGGCCGCATGCCGCATCACGGCTGTGACGTTTCCGCACGGTTCTTTCCATGCAGGTCGGTTTTGGCTTCGGCTTATAAAAGCGCAAAGCAAAGGGGGTGCTGCCGCCCGCTTCACGCAGGCGACAGCACCCCTGTGGTTTGGTCCGGATGATGCGTTATTCAGCGTCAGCCGCAACGGCGTTGGCCGCGGTCCTGCCGGACACGAAGATCTCGACGATCGCGTTGCCGCCCAGGCGGTTGCCGCCATGGATGCCGCCGGTCACCTCGCCCGCAGCGTACAGGCCGGGGATGATGTTGCCTTCGGTATCCAGCACATGGCGCTCGGTATCCACCTCAACGCCGCCCATGGTGTGGTGCGTGGAGGGAGCCATCAGGCGGATGCGCAGCGTGGTGTTCTCCAGATCATAGGTATCCACGTTGTAGCTGCCGTCCTCGTTCTTTTCCACGTCGCCGATGGTGCGGGAGGCGATCGCCTTGCCCACATCCTCAAACTCGCCCTGGCCCATCACGGCCATGTCGTAGTTGCGGATGGTTTCGAGCACCACGTCGGGATCGGCCGTCACGCCAATCTCTGCAAACAGGTCGCCCAGCTCGGTGGCCTTGCGGGTGTAGTAGCGGCCGTCGAAGTCGCCTTCTTCAAGCTGGATCGGGCCGGGGATGGGCTCGGTCACGTTGTAGATTTCAATGAATACGCCCTTGGTGCCGTTGACTTCCATGCCGTTCTCAAACTCGGCCAGGGACAGCACGTCGCGCTCGGAGCCCTCGTCCACGAAGCGCTTGCCCGTGGTGGGGTTGATGTACACGGCGTAGTTGCCGCCGCCGAAGGCCAGGTTGCCGTTGTCCACCCAGGAAATCGGCATCAGCTGGGTGAAGCCCATGCCCGTGGTGGCCGCGCCGACCTCCACCGCCATGTCAATGCCGCTGCCGGTGAGGGATGAGCGGTTGGTGGTCTTGGTGGCCTCGGTCAGGTACTCGCTGGACCAGTACACGTTGGTGTCGAGCACCATGTCGATGTTGGCCGCATAGCCGCCGGTCGCCAGGATGACGCCCTTGGTGGCGTAGGCGGTGACCTCGGTGCCGTCATAGCGGGTCGCCTTGACGCCGATCACGCGGCCGGTGTCGTCGGTGATGAGGCTCTCGGCCGTGGTGCGCAGCATGATCTCGTTGGCCTCGTTGGCGGAGAGGAACTCGTTCATGGGAGCCACGAAGTAGGTGCCCCAGCGGCCGGCGTAGCTTTCGGTCTCGCCGTCGCCGTCGGTATCGACATCGGCGCCGATGAATTCGTTCTCACGATACCACAGCGCGCCGATCAGCGTGGGCTGGGTATCCTCGATGAAGGTGGAGCCCATCTCCTCCAGCCAGGGCTTGAGCTCCTGACCGTCCTCGATGAACTGGGTGACCAGGTCGATGTCGCCATAGATCCACTCGCTGCCGTCCGCGCTCTGGCGCAGGCCGCCGTAGTAGGTCTGGAAGATGTGCAGGTTCAGCGTGGAGAACAGGGTCAGCTGGTTTTCCGGCACGCCCGCATCCAGCTGGGGCTGCGCCCAGTCCAGATAGGCCTGAATCTCGGCCTTGAGCTCCTTGAGCACGGGCAGGTAGTCGGCGTGGACGCCGTGCTTGGACAGCTCCTTCATGTCGCCGGCCACAAATTCGTGATCCTTGTAGTAGTCCGCGTCGAACTCCTCTTCGTTCCACTCAAGGATGGCCTTGAGCTCGTCGATGCAGCCCTGCACGGACTTGACCTTGTCGTAGGTGTTGCCGTCAAAGCCCACGCCCGTGGTGGCGTCGGGATCTTCGGGGTCCCACACCAGGTAGGGCATCACGCTCTGGTACTGGCCGCCGGAAACCAGCGTGTTGCCGCCGACCTCGGCGTTGGTTTCGATAACCAGCACGGTGTCGCCGTTCTGCGCCGCCTGCGCGGCCGCGGCGATACCCGCGCCGCCCGCGCCCACGATCACCACGTCATGGGTGACCTCGATGGGCTCCTGCGCCTCGTAGGCGAAGGGCTTGGCGCCTGCCTGCAACGCCGCCACGTCGCAGCCGGCCTGCTCGGCCGCCGCGTTGACGGCGTTAAAGACCGCGCGGCTGGTGAAGGTGGCGCCGGACACGGCATCCACGCCCGTAGAGGTGTACTCGATGATTTCGGGGAACAGGATGTCGTAGGCCACGTCGCCGACGTGCTCCGTCTCAGCGGAAGAGACGACCTCGATGGCCTCGATGGCGTCCTCGGAGAAGGTGACGCTCAGCACCACGTCGCCGTTGTAGCCGGCGGCGGTGCCTTCATAGGTGCCCGGCGTGAAAGCGATTTCCGCCACTTCCTGCGCCTCGCCCCGTGCCTGCGCCAGGGCATTGCCCACGGCGGTCTTGACGGCGGTGCTGGTGATGGTGGCGCCCGCGACGCTGTCAACGCCGTCGGCATCCGCCTGGCTCACGTACGCCGCGCTCATCTGCTCGATGGCCGCGCCGCCCAGCGCCGGGGTTTCACCGTCGCCGGTGATTTCGATGGCGGTGATCGCCTCCTCGTCCACCGTCACCGCAACGTTTATCGCCCCGCCGAAGCCCTGCGCGGAGGCTTCATAGGTTCCCGGCGTAAACCCCGCTGCGCCGGCGGTCATGGATGCGCTCAGCAGCATGACTACCAGCACAATACCCGTCCATTTTCTGATGTTCATTCTCTTTTCCCTCCTGTAATGACATAGGGTTGAAGATTATCCATATTTAATATAATCATCAATCGAACGAGTTGTCAAGGTCTTTTGTCAATTCCTTCACAAAGCGGGATTGCCTCTGCCTCGCCCGGTTTTTTCATTGACACGGCCGCCCGCGGGTGCTATACTTATAGAAGATGTATTTCGTTAAAACCGTTATGCATCAAGCACTTTTTGACATTCATATCATCATGGTCAAAGGAGGCCGCATCATGCAGATTCATCTTTACGACTCCGCCGCCCAAGTCGGCCAGGCCGCCGCGACGCTGATCGCCGCGCAGATCATCGCCAAGCCCGACTCCGTGCTGGGCCTTGCCACCGGCTCCACGCCCATCCCCACCTATCAGGAGCTGATCCGTCTGTGCAAGGGCGGCGTGTTGGACTTCTCCCGCGTGCGCTCCTTCAACCTGGACGAATACTGCAACCTGCCCGTGGATCACGAGCAGAGTTACCACAGCTTCATGCGCCAGCAGCTCTTTGACCACATCAACATCGACCCCGCCAACACCCGCGTGCCCGACGGCAACGCCCGCGACCAGGCCGCCGAGTGCGCC
Source organism: uncultured Eubacteriales bacterium (assembly GCA_900553905.1). Taxonomy (GTDB): domain Bacteria; phylum Bacillota; class Clostridia; order Christensenellales; family Aristaeellaceae; genus Limiplasma; species Limiplasma pullistercoris. Next base: position 4,395 of record USFL01000131.1, read on the forward strand.
AGCTACGACACCGCCATCAACCAGGCCGGCGGCATCGACATCCAGGTGCTGGGCATCGGCCGCAACGGCCACATCGGCTTCAACGAACCCGCCGATACCTTCGTCTACGGCTGCCATATCGTCAACCTCACCCAGAGCACCATCGAGGCCAACCGCCGCTTCTTTGAAAGTGAAAACGACGTGCCCCGCCAGGCCATCAGCCTGGGCATCGGCAGCATCATGAACGCGCGGCGCATTCTGCTCCTGGCGACCGGCGCCGACAAGGCCGAGGCCATCCGCGCCGCCGTCTACGGCGACATCAACCCCAGGACGCAGGCCAGCATCCTGCGCACGCATCCCAATGTGATCTTCCTGCTGGACAAGGCGGCCGCGGGGCTGCTCTAACAGCGTCAGGGCCGGAGGGCGGAGAGCCGCCTTCCGGCCTTTTTTGCTGTGCGCGGTTTGTCATTCCCTGCCGTCTATGCTATACTGAAGTACCAAATGCTGCATGCTTGGAAAGGAGGGCGCGCTGTGCTCAAGGTTGTGATCGCCGACGATGAAGCGCGCATTTTGAGCCTGATCCGCCTGCTGCCGGACTGGGACGCGCTGGGCATGGAGGTGGCCGGCACCGCGGGAAACGGGCTGGAGGCGTTGGCTCTGATCGAACGCGAGCGACCGGACATCCTCATCACCGACATCCGCATGCCGGGCTGTCAGGGGCTTGAGCTGATCGAGCGGGCCCGGCGGGCCGTTCCCGATATTGAAATTATCATCATCAGCGGCTACGCGCATTTCGAATACGCGCAAACCGCCATCAAGCTGGGCGTGGGCGACTATCTGCTCAAGCCCATCAAAAAGGACGAGCTGACCTCCACCCTCGCCA
>USFL01000132.1 GCA_900553905.1 uncultured Eubacteriales bacterium
TTCCGCAAGCTCATCAACATGCCCGGCCTCACGCGCCGCAACTGGTTTTTGAACCGCGGTGCAAAGCTGTATTACTTCTACTATCAGAAGGAAAACCAGAAGACCGTCATCATCCTGGAGCCCTCCGCCGAGCTGGTGGACATGATCCGCAAATATCTGCCGCGTGGAGCGTATCAGGAATGAGCATGCAGGTTTATCTGGACAACAGCGCGACCACCCGTCCCTGCGCGCAGGCAGTCGAAGCCGTGGCGCAGAGCATGACCGAAGCCTTCCACAATCCTTCCGCGCTCTACGCGCCCGCGATGCGCGCCGAGCATGCCCTGGCGGATGCGCGCCACGCCATCGCCGCCACGCTCCATGCACAGGAAAAGAACGTGATCTTCACCTCCGGCGGCACCGAGAGCGATAACCTGGCCATCTGGGGCCGTCTGTCCGCCATGCATCATCCAGGCGAGGTGCTTTATACCGCCGCCGAGCACGAGGCGGTGAAAAACGCCTGCCTGGAATCACAGGCGCGCTATGGTGTGGCTGCGCGGGAAATTCCGCTCCTTCCCAGCGGCACGGTGGACCTGACCGCGCTGGAAGGCATGCTGGGACCGCAGACCGCCTTGATCTGCGTGATGCAGGTGTGCAACGAAACCGGCGTGATCATGCCGGTGAAAGAGATCTGCGAGCTGCGCGACCGCCTTGCCCCGCAGGCCGCCATCCATGTGGACGGCGTGCAGGGGTATCTTCGCGTGCCTTTTTCGTTTAAGGAAACCAAAGTGGATTCCTATGCCATCAGCGCGCACAAAATCCACGGGCCCAAGGGCGTGGGCGCGCTGGTGCTGGCGGACGGCGCTCGCATCAAGCCCATCGTAGCCGGGGGCGGCCAGCAGGGCGGCCTGCGCAGCGGCACGGAGAATACCAGCGGTATCGCGGGCATGGTGGCTGCGGTGCAGAGCTATCCGTCCGATGCCATGGAGCGCATGCGCAGCCTCAAAAAGCTGCTTTTGTCGCTTTTGACGCAGGCACTGCCGGAAACGACGGTGGCGGGACTTCCCGTGGACGATCCCATGAGCGCGGGCCATATCCTCAACGTGGCGTTCCCTCCTGTTCGGGCGGAAACGCTGCTGCATGCGCTGGAGGCGGACGGCATCTGCGTGGGGACCGGCTCGGCCTGCTCGTCCAAGAAGGGCCGGCGCTCCCCGGTGCTCACCGCCATGCACCTGCCGACGCAGGTGATGGACAGCGCCATCCGCATCAGCCTGTGCCCCTTCAACACCGAGGAGGAAATGCGCTACACCGCTGAAAAGATCATCGAACGGGTCGGCCAGCTGCGCCGCTTTACGCGCCGCTGACGCCAAAGGAGGAAGAAACCACCGTGCGCGAGGTTTTGCAGGTTCGCTATGGCGAAATTTTTCTCAAGGGGCTCAACCGCCCCACTTTTTTACGTATGCTGGTGGACCGCGTCCGCGACGCGGTCAAGGCGGTCGGCGGCCATGTGTGGCTGAGCGACGGCCGCATCTATGTCAGCGACGCGGCCGATATGGACGAGGCCATCCGCCGCGTGACCAAGGTGTTCGGCGTGCACAGCGTGTGCCGGGCCACCGAGATGGAAAAGGATGATTTTGAGGCCCTCTGCGCCCAGGCGGCAAAGCTCATGGAGGGCCGCAGGGGCACCTTCAAGGTCAACGCCCGCCGCAGCGACAAGCGCTATCCCATGGACTCGCCCACCATCAACGTGGAAATGGGCGCATATCTGCTGGAGCATCTGCCGGGGCTCAAGGTGGACGTGAAAAACCCCGATGTCGTGCTCTCGGTGGAGATTCGCGACCTGGCCTACCTCTATACCCATCCCATTCCCGCGGTAGGCGGGATGCCGGTGGGGTCTAACGGCAAGGCCACGCTGCTGCTCTCCGGCGGCATCGACAGCCCGGTGGCGGGCTGGATGATCGCCAAGCGCGGCGTGCGCGTGGACGCGGTGCACTTCTATTCCTTTCCCTATACCAGCGAGCGCGCCCGTGAAAAGGTGCTGGACCTGGCCCGCATTCTCAGCGAAAGCCTGTGCGGCGTGCGCGTGCATGTGGTGCCGTTTACCGATATCCAGATGCAGATTCACGAGAAGTGCCACGAGGATTACACCACCATCATCATGCGCCGCTACATGATGCGCATCGCCAACGCCATTGCGAAAAAGGAGCATTCCCAGGCGCTGATCACGGGCGAGAGCATCGGCCAGGTAGCCAGCCAGACCATGCATGCCCTCGGCTGCACGGACGCCGTGGCGGATATGCCGGTATTCCGGCCACTCATCGGGTTTGACAAGTCCGAGATCATCGAAATTGCGCAGAAGATCGGCACTTATGAAACCTCGTCCCTGCCCTATGAGGACTGCTGCACCGTCTTTACGCCGCGGCACCCGGCCACCAAGCCCAAGCTGGAGATCATTCTCGACGGCGAAAGCAAGCTTGACTCCGACGCGCTGATCGCCGCCGCGCTGGAGGGTACGGAGGTTTTTGAGCTCTAAGGCAGCCAGGAGACAAATGCCGCCAGCGCCAGGCCCGGAAGCCCCAGGAACCCTGCGCTGACCGCGGAGAGCGGCCCCTGCGGAAAGGAGATGCCCAGCGGCGAAAGCCCCAGCCAGCACAGGTAGCACAGGATGATGCCCGCGCACATCCGCTCCACAACGCGCATCAGGCCCCGCCGGGGCGCCGCGCGCATGCACAGGGGATAGCTCACGCTAAGTGTCGCCGCGATCATGGCCACCGCCAGAAGCCTGTCCGTCATATCCGGCTCACCTCCGCTACCAGCGTATGCGTCCGCGCGGCGGAATAGACGCGGCCGGCGCAGCGAATTGTGAAGGTTTTATCAAATAAGGGCTTGCGGCTCACGGGGGAATGATGTATAATCTCCTGTGGGATAAATTTGGTCATGCGGGACGCGGTTTGTCCCGACTAGGAAGGGTGCAATGCAGGACGGTTATTTTACCCTGATGCAGCAGTTGGCTCCGGACCTGGCGCAGGAAATCGAATTGCGGGCGCTGGTGCTGGAGCGCATCGGCGCGTTGCAGCCCGTGGGCCGGCGGCAGCTGGCCGCCCGGCTCAACCTCCCGGAGCGCGAGGTGCGCACGGTGGCGACGCTGCTAAAGAAGCACGGCCTCATTACGCTGGACGCGGCGGGCATGTGTCTGACCCCCGCGGCGGAGAGCACGCTGCCCATGGCGCGGCGTTTCAGCCGGGAGCTGAAGGGCCTGACCCGGCTGGAGACGGCGCTTACCGAGCGGCTGGGCGTGGACAAGGTGTGTGTGGCTGCCGGCAACGCTGACACGGACCCGCACGTGCTGGGCGAGGTGGGCCGGGTCGCCGGCATGCGGCTGCGAGGCTTTTTACAGACGGGCTCCACGCTGGCCGTGACCGGCGGCAGCACCATCCGCGAGGTGGCTTTTGCGGTGCCGCAGGGCACGCCCATGAACGTGATGGTGGTGCCTGCGCGTGGCGGCATGGGCGGCGCGCTGGAAACTCAGGCCAATACCCTCGCCTGTGAGATCGCCCGCCGTTTGGGCGGACATCACCGCATGATGCATCTGCCCGACCACCTGGACGAGCAGGCGCTGCAGGAGATGCGCAAGCTGACCGAGATTGACGAAACGCTGGCGCTTTTGGAGCGTGCGGACGTGGTGCTGCATGGGATCGGCCGCGCGGACGACATGACCCAGCGCCGCCAGCTTCCCGGCCCGGTGAGCGCGGAGGTGCTGCGCAAGGGCGCGGTAGCCGAGGCCTACGGCTGTTACTTTGACGCGAGGGGGCGGCTGGTGTATTCCGCCTCCACCGTGGCGCACAACCTGGGCGCGCTCAAGCCCGATTGCGCGATGATCGCCGTGGCCGCCGGCGCCAAGAAGGCAGAGGCCATCGCCGCGGTGATGAAAAACCGCCGCCACGCCATGCTGGTGACCGACGAAGGCGCGGCCAAGGCGATTCTGGGCGAAACCCCTTAACAATGCTTGCACGCCCGGAAACGGGCTTTGCAATACCAACACAACGAATTTACCAGGACGGAGGAGTGTACGTTATGGCGAAGAAAACCATCGAGGACATTCAGGTCAAAGGCAAAAAAGTGCTTGTTCGCTGCGATTTTAACGTGCCCATGGACGAAAACAAGGTCATCACCGACGAAAACCGGCTGCGTGGCGCGCTGCCCACCATCAAGTACCTGATGGAGCACGGCGCCAGAGTGATCCTGTGCTCCCACCTGGGCCGCCCCAAGGGCGAGTTTAACATGAAGTATTCCCTCAAGCCCGTCGCCAAGCGTCTTGGCGAAATGCTGGGCGTGGAAGTGAAGATGGCCGAGGACGTGATCGGGCCTTCCGCCAAGGAGCTGGCCGCCGGCCTCAAGGACGGCGAGGTCATGCTGCTGGAGAACGTCCGCTTCCATAAGGAAGAGGAAAAGAACGATCCCGCCTTCGCCAAGGAGCTGGCTTCCCTGGCCGAGATGTATGTCAACGACGCCTTCGGCACCGCGCACCGCGCGCATGCCTCCACGGAGGGCGTGACCCATTACCTGACCCCCTCCGTGGCCGGTTACCTGATCGGCAAGGAACTGAGCATCATGGGCAAGGCCCTGGAGGACCCGGCCCGTCCCTTTGTGGCGATCCTGGGCGGCGCGAAGGTGTCCGACAAGATCGGCGTCATCAACAACCTGCTGGAAAAGGTCGATACCCTGATCATCGGCGGCGGCATGAGCTACACCTTCCAGAAGGCGCTTGGCCTTAGCATCGGCAAGAGCCTGTGCGAAAACGACAAGGTCGATCTGGCCAAGGACCTGATGGCCAAGGCCAAGGAAAAGGGCGTGAAGCTCCTCCTGCCCGTGGACAACGTGTGCGGCGACAGCTTCAGCAACGACGCCAAGCGCATCACCGTCGCGTCCGCCAACGGCATCCCGGACGACTACGAGGGCATGGACATCGGACCCGAAACCGCCAAGATCTACGCCGATGTGGTCCGCGAGGCGGGCACCGTGGTGTGGAACGGCCCCATGGGCGTGTTCGAGTTTGAAAACTTCGCCGTGGGCACCCGCGCCGTGGCCAAGGCCATGAGCGAGTGCAAGGGCGTGACCATCATCGGCGGCGGCGACAGCGCTGCGGCGGTCGAGCAGATGGGCTATGCCGACAAGGTGACCCATGTTTCCACCGGCGGCGGCGCGAGCATGGAATTCCTGGAGGGCAAGACCCTTCCCGGCGT
>USFL01000133.1 GCA_900553905.1 uncultured Eubacteriales bacterium
GTGCCCGTGAGCTATGGAGCCATCGGCGAGGGGCAGCAGTGGCAGCACTTCGCCCCTGCCATCCGCCAAAGCGAGTTTGAAGGGCGGCTGCAAAGCCTGTACCGCCGCGTGGAGAAGGCATGCGGACTGTCGCAGGGGATCCTGACCGAGCGCCAGCAGATGAATTACGCAAACCGCGACGAGGTGCGTGCCGCGATGTACGACACCTACAGTCTTGTCAGCCTGATGCGGCGTGAAATCGAGACGGCCGTGCGGGATGCGCTGTACGCCGCCGACGTGCTGGCCGAGCGCTTCGGGCTTACTCCTGCCGGCGCCCGTGGACAGTGGGAAGCGGCCTTTGACTGGGACATGAGCCTGCTGGAAAGCAGCCAGCAGACCTTCGCACAGATGAGCGAACTGCAAAGCCGCGGGCTGATCACGGGTGAGCGGCTGACCCAGTGGGTGATGGGAGGCACGATGGACGAGGCGAGGATGGAGGTACAGCAGGCAAAGGCGCAGCAGCCGGACCCGATGGCGTTCGGAGAAACCGTTTCGTAAGCGGGCAGTTGCCTGACATTTGGGTTCATGGTAAAATAAGCGGGCAACGGGCATGGTTCGTTGCCGCGGCAGAAGGTTCACACCACCAACCCGGGCGGGAAGGAGGTGAGGCCTATGCAACAGATGCTTTTTGATATACTGACCGCCATTGCGTCCGCCGCTGTCGCGACGCTGCTATGGTGGTACTTTACGACAAAAAGAAACGATCACGGCGGCAACCGTGATCGCTGATCTGTAAGGCAAAGGCAAGCGTCGATGAACCTCTGCCGCGTTAAGCATAGCATGAACAGATGGAAATGTCAACGGAATCGCACTCGCCTGCGGTTCTGTTTTTGTATGCGGAAAGGGGGGACGTGTAAGCATTGGATGCGGCGGAACGTGCGGCCAAGATCTTCATACGCCGCTATGAAGCGCTGAACGAGGAATACCTTGAAATCATCGGCGAGCGCATCCGGGCCATCGGGCGCGTCTCCCCCACCGACCTATACCGGCTCGAGCGCCTGCGGGATATTGGCGCGGACATGGAAAAGCTAAAACGGAAGCTCGCGTCGGAAACCGGGAAAAGCCTGAAAGAGCTGGAAAAGCTGCTGCGACAGGCGGCGGACGCGGCCATGAAGCCCTACGACGGGCTTATGAATGCAGAGCCTTACCTGCGCAACGAAATTGCCGAAGCCATGGCCGCCGCGCAGTACATCGAAACGGCCCGCGCCATGGTGAACCTGAGCAACACCACGGTAAGCAGTGCGGAATATCAGGGGCTTGTGGACCGTGCGGTGAGCGCCGTGCAGCTGGGCACGGAGAGCTACCAGAGCGCCATCCGCAGCGTGCTTCGCAGCACGGCGTGGGATGGCCTGTGCGTGGTGGACGGAACGCGCAAGGTACGCTACGCGAGCGGCCTGACCCGCAGGCTGGACACGGCGGCGCGCCAGAACGTGTTGGACGGCTTCCGGGCGCTGATGCAGCGCACGCGCGACGAGACCGGCAAGGCGTTTGGGGCCGATGGTGTGGAGATCAGCGCCCACATGCTGTGCGCGGAGGACCACCTGCCGTATCAGGGGCGGCAATTCAGCCTTGAAGAATTTGAACGGCTGAATCAGACCCTGCGGCGGCCCATTGCAAAAGGGATATGGAATTGCAGCCACGTGGCCGAGCCGATCGTGCTTGGTATAAGCGAACCGGCATACACGGACGAGGAACTGGCGCAATACCGGCAAAGCAGCGTGGAGCAGGTCACCATTGACGGAAAGACCCAAAGCCGATACCAGTGGACGCAGGAGCAGCGGCGGATTGAAACCGCCATCCGCAGGGAAAAGGACGTTGCCATTGCCGCCAAGGCCGCCGGGGACGACGTGCTGCGCAGGCAGTGCCAGCAGCGCATCAATGACCTGCGGAAGCGGTACGACCGCATCAGCAAAGACGCGGGGCTGGAAGTGCGGACGGATAAGATGACCGTGAGCGGATTCCATAGGGTGCGGACGGCGGAGGAGCTGCTTGCCACCCGAAAGAAGCACGCCTTCGAACAGGCACGGGCGGATATTCAAAGCGGGAAGATTACAAAGAAGATCAACCGCGAGAAACAGGCGCGGCATATGGCCGGCGACAAGGGATATATAGAGGGTCGCAGCGTGATTACCGTGCCGATAGAACGATTGCAGGAGCTGGTAGATAAGTATGCTGGAACGGGGAAAGTAATCGTTTCAGGAAAAGACCTTGACAAGATAACGGAAGAAGTTGATTTTCATGAGAAAATTGGGTATACTGTAAACCGCGAAGGGGGAACCTATGAAACGACATGGGTAAAAATACACTACGGAAGAACAGGAGATCACGCGGTTCCGTTTAGGAGGGATGATGATGGTGCCATATAGCGAATTTGAAATCAAGGCAGATGATGCGCGGGGGCATCGCGTAAGAATTACCTTCAAGGACGGAAGGAAGCCGGTTGAAGGGTATTGCAGCGGGTTTTCCCGCGCACTGGATTGCGACCCGGAAATTGCCGAGATTGATGTTTTAGAGCACAAAGAAGCAAACTGGGGAGAATCCTTCGATGAAACCGAGGTCGAGGACATCATCATTCTGGACTGAACCGCCTTTGGCATCTGCCGGGGCGGTTTTTGAATACGTTGGAAAGGCCGCGCACCCAACACGGGGCGCGGCTTTTGCATACAAAAAATTGGGCCGGAACGCCGTAAAACTATCAAGCCGGGGCGGAAGGGCACCGCGTAAAAAAACCGTAAGGCGACAGGAGGATATTATGACCAGAGACGACGTAAGAAAGACCTTTCCCGAAGCGACTGACGAACAGGTGAAGGCGATCATGGACCTGCACGGCGCGGACATCGAGCGCACCAAGGGCGCTGCCGGGGCCGACGCTGCGAAGCTGACCGCCCTGCAAAACGAGCTGGACGAGGCAAAGACCACCATCGGCACGCTGGAAGCCGCAAAGGCCGACGCGGACAAGCTGCAGGCCGAGATCGACCGCTACAAACAGGCGGAAGCGCAGCGGCAGGAAGCGGAGAAGGCCGCACAGGCGCGCGCCGCGCTGGAAAGCCGCTTCAACGCCGTCGTGGGCGACCGCAAGTTCGTGCACGACTTCGTGCGGCAGGGCGTTCTCGGCGAGTTTGAAAAGGCGCTGGCCGACAAGGCCAACGAAGGAAAGGGCGACGCGGCCATCTTCGACGGGCTGACGCGCGACAAGGACTATTTTGCAAGCATGAACCCCGGAGGCAAGCCGGACATGGGCGGCATCGGCGGCGTTTCGTCCGACGACGACGCCCGCGCCATCATGGGACTGCCGCCGAAAAAGTAAGAAACGGAGGTTAACGATATGCCGAACAACATCATCCCTTTCAAGAAGTACACCAGCCTGCTGGACGAGGTATACCAGAACGCCAGCGTGACCAGCATGCTTGACATGAACGGCGCCACGGTGCGCATGGGCACCAATGCCAACGAGATCGTGATTCCCAAGATTAGCATGGACGGCCTGGGCGATTACAGCCGCAACAGCGGCTATGCGCAGGGCAGCGTGACCCTGACCCACGAAACGGTCAAGTTCAACTACGACCGCGGCCGCCGCTTCACCGTGGACGCCATGGACGACGAGGAGACCGCAGGCGTGGCCTTTGGCCAGCTTTCCGGCGAGTTCATCCGCACCAAGGCAGCCCCCGAACAGGACGCCTTCCGCTTTGCTACCTATGCGAGCGTGAGCGGCATCAGCACCACCGCAGGAGCAGACCTGTCCGACGCGGCAGCCGTGCTTGCGGCCCTGATCGCCAGCCAGAACAAGATGGACGAGGACGAGGTGCCCACCACCGAACGGTATCTGTTCATCACCCCCACGCTGTACAACCTGGTGCAGAACATCGACACCACCAAGAGCAAGGCCGTGATGGACAGCTTCGCCGCCGTGACCAAGGTGCCCCAGAGCCGGTTCTATACCGCCATCGACCTTAAGGACGGAATTGACCATACCGGCGATGATGAACCCGGTTCCGATGAAACCGCCGGCGGCTATGCCAAGGCGTCCGGCGGCAAGAACATCAACTTCATGGTGATCCACAAGCCTGCCGTGATCCAGTTCAACAAGCACGTGGTCAACAAGATCATCACGCCCGAGCAGAACCAGACCAGCGACGGATGGATGTTCTTCTACCGCAGCTATGGTCTGGCTGATGTGTATGAGAACAAGCTGGCCGGCATCTACCTGCACGCCGCCACGACCTGACGGAGGTGATGGGATGAGGACGGTTGGCAGAGTGTACCCGGAGGAGGATGGGCGCCGTCCTCCTCCCGGCGTGAAGACGGCTGATCTGCGTGAGAGCGTGGATGCGGCTGCCTGTGCCACAGCGAGCGGCAACCAAGCCGACAGACCGCACAGCGCGAACACCGGAGGCGGTCGTGCGAACGTGGTAAAGCGGCCTTCCGGGGCCGGGAAACGGGGGCGGACGGCGTGTACCTGACCTACGAAGAATACCAGACCATGGGCGGCGCGGCGGATGAACCCACCTTCACGCGGCTGTGCGCGGCGGCATGCGGACGCATTGACCGGCTTACGCACGGACGGGTGCGGGACCTTGAGCAGGTACCGCAGGAGGTAAAGGCGGCGGTATTTGAGCTGATCCGCCGGGCGGAGAGCTACGAGGCAGAGGACGCGCGCGTGGCATCCTTCACCAACGACGGAATGAGCGTTTCGTATGTGCAGGAAACGGCCCAGCAGCGGGATTCCTCGCTCAACAGCGTGGTGATTGACCTGCTGTGGGGGCAGAAAGCCGCGGACGGGAAAACGCCGCTGCTGTATGCGGGGGTGGCAGGGTGAGTATGCACGGGTACCGACGGTATTTCACGGATACCGTGACGATCTACCATAAGACGGTGGACCCTGTGACGAAGGACGACGTGTTCGAGCGCGTCGTGGCGCCGGCTGTGATGGCGCGGTGGCATACTGAAAGGACGGTCGATTCGTCCGGCGTGGTGAAGGTGGCGCAGTCGCTGAGCGTGACCGTGCTGCCCGATACCGACCCCGGCGAGCTGATGCAGCCGGGCGACTACCTGCTGGTGGGCGACGGGCCGGAGCTGACGGAGGAATACACGCTTAAGCAGCTTCGGCGCGACTGGCCGGGCCTTGCGCAGATACAGGCCATCGCGGACAACCGGGGCAAGCCTCACCTCAAGCACAGAA
>USFL01000134.1 GCA_900553905.1 uncultured Eubacteriales bacterium
CCCGCAAGAAGCAGACCGCGGGCGAGCGCATCGCCTCCTTCACCGACCTCAAGGCGGGCGACTACGTGGTGCACGACCTGCACGGCGTCGGCCTGTTCAAGGGCGTGGTGCAGCTGGAAAACGACGGCGCCAGGCGCGATTACCTGCTGATTCAGTACGCGGGAAACGACAAGCTCTACGTGCCTGCCGACCAGTTCGACCGGGTGACCAAGTTCATCGGCTCCGAAAACGCCGCCCCTAAGCTCAACCGCTTGGGCGGCCAGGAATGGGAACGGCAGAAGAGCAAGGTCAAGTCCGGACTCAAAAAGCTGGCCTTCGACCTGGCCGAGCTCTACGCCAGACGCTCCAAGGAGACGGGCTACGCCTTCAGCCACGACAACCCCTGGCAGCGGGAGTTTGAGGACCTGTTCCCCTACGAGCTGACCGAGGACCAGCAAAAGAGCGTGGCTCAGATCGAGGCCGACATGGAAAGCCCGCGCAACATGGACCGCCTGCTGTGCGGCGACGTGGGCTACGGCAAGACCGAGGTGGCCCTGCGCGCGGCCTTCAAGGCCGTGGTGGAGGGCAAGCAGGTAGCCATCCTGGCCCCGACCACGATTCTGGTGCAGCAGCATTACAACACCATCAAAAAGCGCTTCGCGGGCTTCCCCGTGAAGTTTGACATGCTCAGCCGCTTCCGCACGCCCAGGGAGCAGCGCGAGATCGCCCGCAAGCTGCGCGAGGGCGAATTGGACCTGGTGGTGGGCACGCACCGCCTGCTCAACAAGGACGTGCAGTTCAAGGACCTGGGGCTGCTCATCGTGGACGAGGAGCACCGCTTCGGCGTCAGCCACAAGGAGAGCATCCAGCACATGAAAACCCGCGTGGACGTGCTCACCCTCTCGGCCACGCCCATCCCGCGCACGCTGCACATGAGCATGGCGGGCATCCGTGACATGAGCATCCTGGAGACGCCCCCGGAGGAGCGCATGCCGGTCAAGACCTATGTGATCGAGTACGACGACGCCATCATCTGCGAGGCCATCCGGCGCGAGCTGGCGCGCGGCGGGCAGGTGTACTTCCTCTACAACCGCGTGCGCAGCATCGAAAAGATGTACGACCGGCTGCACCAGCTCGTGCCCGAGGCGCGCATCGGCATCGCCCACGGACAGATGCGCGAAAACGCGCTGGAGGACGTGATGCTGGACTTCTACGCCGGGGCGTATGACGTGCTGCTTTGCACCACGATCGTGGAAAGCGGGCTGGACGTGCCGGAGGCCAACACGCTGATCGTCTTTGACGCGGACCGCTTCGGCCTCTCCCAGCTCTACCAGATCCGCGGCCGCGTGGGCCGCAGCAGCCGGCAGGCCTACGCCTACCTGACCGTTCGCGCTGGCAAGCTGCTGTCCGAAACGGCGGACCAGCGCCTCTCGGCCATCCGGGAGTTTACGGAGTTCGGCGCGGGCTACCGCATCGCCATGCGCGATCTGGAGATCCGCGGCGCGGGCGACGTGCTGGGCCCCCAGCAGAGCGGCCACATGAGCACGGTGGGCTACGATATGTACTTAAAGCTCATCGAGCAGGCCGTCAGCGAGGCGCAGGGCGTGGAGGTAACGCCGGAGCTGGACACCCGCGTGGAGCTGGCCGTGGACGCCTTCCTGCCGGAGAGCTACGTGCCGGAGGAGAAGCTGCGCGTGGAGATCTACAAGCGCATCGCCATGATTCAGGACGAAGCCGGCCGGCTGGACATCGAGGAGGAGCTCATCGACCGCTTCGGGGATGTGCCCGAGCCGGTGGAGAACCTCATGCGCATCGCCCAGCTGCGCGGGGTGACGCGCAGGCTGGGCGTGAGCCACCTGTTCCTGCGGCCCGACGGCATCCATATGCGCATCGACACCCGCTTCCTGCCCGACCCCGGCCGTCTGTTTGACGCCGTGAGCCGCGCCGACGAACGCCTGCGCTTTTCCGCCGGGCGCACGGCGGAGCTGGTGCTGGCCGAGCGCGGCCTGGACGCGCCCGCGGCGCTTAAGCTGGCCATCCCCGTGATGACGCGGGTGCACGACCTGATGCAGGAGAACGCCTCCGCGCCGGTTTAATACAGATTCATCAGATATGGAAGCTCATAGACCGGGATCTGCTGCTCGAACGCCTCCGTCGAGACCACGTCGCCTGTTGGGGAGGCGATTTCCACCCGGTAGCGCAGATCGTACTGCGCCTGGCCCAGGGCGTCCCGCGCGCCCATCTCCGGCTGGAGGACGAAGCGCCACAGGGGCGCGTCCGGGTCGGTCGCGTCGAAGTAGACCAGCACGTCGGTATAGCGCGAAAGCGCCTCCTGCGAGAGCCCGAAGCGCTCCCTTACCGTCTCGCGGGCGCGCTCCAGCGCGTCCTCCTGCGCAAGGTCCCCTTCGCCGGGCAGGCCATAGTCATACGCCGCCGCGGCGATCACATACAGGTTCGGGCCTGCGCCGTTATCAAGGGGCGTGAGGTCGCCGCTGTCCACGATGGCGCGCACCCGGGGCGCGATGTCCCGCGCATATTCGGCCTTGAGCGCCAGCGGCCATGCAGGGAAGGACGCGATATCCCGCTGCACGCTTTCGGCCATGGCGTCGATGGCCTGAAACAGCGGCGTGTCCGGCCGGGCGGCGGACTGCTGCGCCGCGGCCTCGTCGGGATGCGTCGCGCCGGTGTCCGACAGGACCTCGCCGGAGCGCGCGTCCACCACGGCCGAATACACGCGCTCCACATAGCTGTCGCTGCCTTCCCGAAAGAGCTTGAACTGCACGTTCCAGCGCGGCCGGTCCGGCTGCTGCTGCGTCACATAGAGGTCGGCCACGGGCAGGGCCGCGTCCAGCGCGTCCTCCTCCAGGCCCCGGGCCGACAGGATGGCCTCCCTGGCCGCGGCGACGGCCTCCGCTTCGGTGATTACGCCGCCATCCGGCACGAGGAAGGTGTCGTCCGCGCCGTCGTCGCCGTCAAACCGCCGGGTGAGCTGCTGCCACCACACGCGTTCCTCCGGCGTCCAGAAATCCTCGGCGCCCATCACGGCGTAGGTGATGATGTCCACGCTGATCTCCTCCACCGCCGTCTGACCGGTGAGCGCGAGCAGCAGCGCGTCCGCAATGGCGTGGCGCTCGGCCTCCGGCGTGCCCTCGTCAAAGAGGCGCTCCGTCTCCCCGCCTTGCATAAGGTGCCCCGAATCCACCAGCGCCCGCACCAGCGCCGCCTTGTCCTCGATGGACCAGCCCGCGTAGTCGCCCCCGCTCTGCTCGATCTGCTTCATGGACGCCGCCTGATCCCGCCACAGAAGCGACGCCGCCAGCGCGCCCACGCCCGCCAGCGCCAGCACCGCGGCCACGATCAGGGCCACGGCCCTTTTTTTTCTGCGCTTTGGAAACTGCTCCTGCGCCCGCGCCACCACGCGCCGCGCCATCCACGGGTCGCCCGTCAGGCCGGACAGGCGCGCGTCCACGGCCCTGACAATCCGCTCCGATACGTTTCTCTCATCCATGCTCGCGCCCTCCCTCCAGAATGCCGCGCAGGCTTCGCAGGGCGCGGCCCAGCTGCCTGGACACCGTGGAAACCGTCACGCCCATCGCCTGGGCGGCCTGCGCAAGGCTCATGCGCTGATAGTAGCGCAGCAGCACCGCCTCCCGCTGCTTTGGCGGCAGGCGCATCACAGCCAGCGTCAGCTCCTCGTCCCGCTCCTCAAACGGCGCCGACGCCTCGGGCAGCATCTCCGGCGTCACACGCCGGTCCACATGCCTTGTCCAGCGGGAGCGCCGCATGTCCCGGCAGGTATTGATGGCGATGCGCATCAGCCAGGTCTTTTCGTCGCACTCCCCCCGAAAGCCGTCCAGCGCCCGATAGGCCTTGAGAAACGTCTCCTGCGCCGCGTCCTCGGCCAGCGAGGCGTCGCCCAGGCACAGGCAGCACATGCGCACCAGCGCGGTCTGATGATTCGCCACCAGCCGCTCCAGCGCCGCCTCCCGCCCGATGGGATTCGTATCCGCCGCCATGCGCCGCTCACCTCCTTACACCTATTGGACGAAAAAAGCGCGCCGTTTGACGACAGCGGCGCGCCGGATTTTTTGGATCGTCCGGCCCGAACCGGGCGCGGCGGTTCCTATTGGATGGCCGAGGTGAAGCGGCCATAGAAGGAATAGACGTAGGACGCGGCCTGCTCCATGAAGGCGAGGGCATAGGCTCCGAAGCTGTCCTCGTCCACGAGGTAGACTTCCTGGGTATAGTACACATAGCCGCCTTCCTCATTGTACAGCCAGCGGCCCTTGGTGAGGTTGAAATTGAATTCGTTGATCTGCTCGTAGACCTTCAGCGGGTCGGCATCCTCCGGCACATCGCACAGGCGGCAGATCACGCGGCCTGCGCCGTCGAGGCACTGGCAGTAGACGTCGATGGTGTCCGAATCGGTCTGGCCGTTGGCGTTGTAGGAAATCATGATCTCATCGTCAAAGCCGTCGCCGTCGGTGTCGGTAGCCGTATAGTCATCCCAGCCGGCGGTGGGCAGGTAGGCCTTGAGGGACGTGGCGGTGGAAAGCTCCCCGGCCAGGGCGCAGGTCATGGCCGGAAGCAGCAGCATCGTGCAGCACAGCACGCAAAAGAATCGTTTCATGGCGTCGTTTCCTCCTTCACAGGCCGCTTACTTTTTCAGGGCGGCCAGCTCTTCGTAATGCTCGTCGATCACCAGGGCGGTGATGTAAGCATAGCGCTCCACCATCCTGCCGAAGTCCGCGTCCTCCAGATAGGGGACGTCCGCCCGGGAATAGATGCGGTTGTTCGCCGCATCATAGAGAAAGCGGACAAAGGACACGGAATCGTTGATGCCTTCAAGGGTCTCATAGAGGGCGAGCATGTCCGAATTGTCGATGTCGGTGATGACGGAGCTTAAAACGCCGGCGCTGCCTTCATAGATCACGAGGGTGACGGGAATCTTCGAAAGCTGCGTCGCAGCGGAGGGCGCATAGTTGATGCTGAAGGCGTCGTAGGTGGCGGAGCTGCCCGACTGCGAGTAGGTCACCCCGGCCTCGTCGAGCGCGGCGGCGACCTCTCGGCTGCTGGCGAATTGCAGGTCGTCCGCGAAAGCGCCTGTAAGGGAGAGGAATAGAAAAACAAGCGCCAGAAACAAACCGGTTTTGGGTTTCAAAAGGATGCACTTCCCTTCTTTAAATTACAGACATTATATCAAAAACGACCAGAATATTTCAAGAAAGAAAAGACA